>CALMEH010000046.1 GCA_937863115.1 uncultured Acidobacteriota bacterium | reverse complement strand
GAAAAACGGACGATTGCCGACATTATCAATTCGGACGGCGAAGCGCGTTTTCGTGAAATTGAAACCGAAAATTTACGAAAAATTTTGCAAAGCGGAACGCGCATCATCGCACTCGGCGGCGGTGCGTGGACTTTGGAAGAAAATCGCAAAATCATCCGCGAAACAGATTGCACCGTTATCTGGCTCGAATCAAGTTTCGACCATTGCTGGCAAAATATTAAACACTCAAAACGCGAACGTCCAATCGCCAAAAACAAGCGAAACGCGCAGAAACTCTTCTCGGAACGCGAAAAATATTATTGTCTGGCGGACTGGCATTTTATTGTCAAACCTGAACTTAATTCGTTTGAACTTGCCAAAAAAATTGTCGAAGAAGTTTTTTTGTAAAAAAATATAAAATTTTGAATTTTTCGGCTTGCATTCGTAAATTTTTATAGATAATATACGTCTGAATTTTTAATATAAAAATTTATAAAGGATGTTAGATAAATCTGCGCCCTTTATTACAAAAACAAAAATTAAGAAGATAGGATTTTCAGGAGGAAATTAATGAAAATTAAATTATTAGGAACACTTGGTTTAGCAAGTCTTTTATTCGTTTCGGCGTGTGGTGGCGGAAGCAACACGAACGCCAATAATTCAAATGCAAATTCAAATGTCAACAACGCGACACCCGTTCCGATGACGAACGAAGCGGCGAAAACTGATCCGAATTTGAAGCCAAAAATTGAAGAGGCTTTGAAAGCTAAAGGGTTTAAGGACGTAACGGTTGATACTTCAGGTGCAAAAGTTGCTATTCGTGGAACAGTTCCGAAGGGAAAATTAGCGGAAGTAGTTCAAGTGGCACAGGAAGCCAACGGCGGCAAACCGGTTGACAATCAAGTAACCGAAAAATAGTCTGACAAAATAGGAGGAAAATATTATGTCATTACAAGAAAAATATCAATCGTTGATTGACATGGCGAACGGTGCGGGAATTTCGGGATTAAACATCACCGAAGGCGACGGATTTATCAAAATCGAAGGCAGTGCGCCGAGCGCAGACATCAAACAGATGCTCTGGGATGAATACGGCAGACTCGACCCCGATTATCGTTCGGGCGATTTGGTTTTGGACGTTACCGCTCCTGAAGCTGCGTCAAACACCTACACGGTTCAATCGGGCGACAACCTGAGCAAAATCGGCGCGAAATACGGCGTGAGCTGGAACGACATCTTCGAAGCCAACCGCGACAAACTCGACAATCCCGATAAAATTTTCCCGGGACAAGAATTAACCATTCCGCAAGGATAATAATTGTTGTATCGGTAAATTTGAAAAGCCCATCTGAATTTTCAGATGGGCTTTTTCCTTTTCTCACAATAATTTGTTAAATTTTTCTTAATGGCATTAGAAACGGATTTTATCGTTATCGGCAGCGGCGTGGCAGGACTTCGGGCTTCGATTGAGTTAGCAAAATCGGGCGCACGGGTTACGGTTTTGACGAAGGATAAAGCGTCCGAATCGAACACCGAATACGCGCAAGGCGGTGTAGCGGTTGTTTTGTCTGACGACGATAACGCCGAACTTCACGAAGAAGACACGTTGATTGCGGGCGCGGGACTGTGCGATGTCGCGGCGGTTGAAACTCTCGTAACCGAAGGCACGAAATACATCAAACAACTTATCGAATGGGGAACGGAATTTGACCGCGACGGCGGAAATTTGGTTTTTACGCAAGAAGCCGCGCATTCTCGGCGCAGAATTCTTCACGCGCACGGCGATTCGACGGGAAAAGAAATCGTCCGCGCTTTGATTGCGAGAGCAAGACAAGAAAAAACGATTGTTCTAATGCCATTTGCCAACACGGAAAGCCTTTTAGTTTCAGACGAAAGATGCGTTGGCGTGCGATTTCTCGATCCGATTCTTCGCGCTCCGCGTGAGATTTTCGCAAAAGCCGTAATTCTCTGCACCGGCGGCGCAGGTCAACTTTACCAACACACGACAAATCCGCCCGTTGCAACCGGCGACGGAATGGCGATGGCTTATTTTGCGGGCGCAGAAATGGCTGATATGGAATTTATCCAATTTCACCCGACAGCTTTGAGTTTGGAAAATGCGCCGAGATTTTTATTGAGCGAAGCAATGCGTGGCGAAGGCGGAATTTTGCGAAATGCACAAGGGACGCGCTTTATGGGAAATTACGACGAACGACTCGAACTCGCGCCGCGTGATATTGTTTCGCGCTCAATTGTTGCCGAAATGCGAAGAACGGGAACGCGCAATGTTTTTCTCGATATGACCGCAATGAGCGAAGATTTTTTGAAAGAGAGATTTCCGAAAATCTACGAAACCTGCAAATTTTATGATTTAAACATTGCCAAAGATTTGCTGCCCGTTTCGCCCGCTTCGCATTATTGTATGGGCGGAATCCGCACAGATTTGCACGGACGAAGCACTTTAAAAGGTTTATATGCCGCAGGTGAAGTTACTTGCACAGGTGTTCACGGCGCAAATCGTCTTGCTTCAAATTCGCTTCTCGAAGGCTTGGTTTTCGGCGCACGAGCGGGCGAAGCCGCGATTGTGGACAATTACGAATTACGAATTACGAATTACGAATTAGAAACCGAAGACCGAAATCCGAAGACCGAAGACCAAATTGCAACCGCCGTCAAAAAGCGCGTTAAGCGCGTAATGTGGGAACGAGTCGGAATTTTGCGCGATAAAGATTCTTTGCAACGCGCCTTAAAAGAATTCGAGCAAATCTCAAACGCAAATCTTTCTGCGTCTTCGCGCAATTTTGTTACCTTGGCGAAATTAGTTGCAACTTCGGCTTTGTGGCGTGAAGAATCGCGTGGCGGACATTTTCGCAACGATTTCCCCGAACGAGATGATGCAAACTGGGACAAACATTCAGTCCAAAAACTCGGCGCGGAGATTTCTTCCAGCGAAAAGATAAATTTCTAAAACAAACAAATATGTCGAAAGATGCCGGAAAAGTTTTGGCAGATTTTATTTTATTACTAGCAATTCATTCCAATTCGTCGTGTATCTCTGGCTTTTCCGCGTTTGCTTCATTATCCATTTTCCTTCTGATTTGACCGATGCAAAATGAACCGTGTCCTTGCCGAATTTGCGGTTTATTTCGTCCATCGCTTTCATTAATTTATGCTGTTTTTGATAGTTTTCATCATCGAATAATCTTTTCGTGAGTTTTTCCGTCGGAACGAGTCCGCTCAAAATAATTCCGGCGCGTTTGTATTCATAGTGTGGTTTGTAGATTCTTTCAAGTATTTGACACGCCCATTCCTGAATTTCCTGATTGCTATCGGTCGGGTAAGTTGATGAAAAAGTCGCTGTCGGTGAATATGGCGCGGGAATCGGGCGAAAGCGATCTGTGCTGATAAGAACAGTTACGGCATTTGCCGCAAGATTGTGTTTTCGCATTTTTTCACAAGCACGGGTAAGAAAATACAAAACGGCTTCTTTGAGGCTTTCGTAATCGTTCACGGTTTGCCCGAAACTTCTCGAACAAGTGATGTTGTGTTTTTTTGTTTGGATTTGCTCGAACGGCAAGCATTTTATCCCGCGAAGTTCGAGCGCGATTCGTGCGCCGGTTACGGTCAAAAGTCTGCGGATAAAACGATTGTCGGTTTCGCGCAAGTTCCAAGCCGTCAGAATATTTTGTTCCCGGAGTTTGAGCATCGAGCGATAACCGATGCCCCAAACATCGCCGATTAATGTATCTTTCAAAACGGCTTCGGTCTTATCGCTTCGGTAAAGATTCAAGATACCGTTTTCGATGAGTGCGGCTTTTTTGGCGCGTTTTGTGGCAATCTTGGCTAATACTTTGGTTTCGGCAATGCCTATGGAAACAGGAATGCCCGTCCATTTGTAAATTTTCTCGCGAATGTTTCCCGCCAGATTATCGAGCGATTTCTTGCGCGGTTCGAGCGACAAAAATGCTTCGTCAATCGAATAAACTTCGATGTTGGGCGTGAAATTCTCAAGCAAATTCATCACTCTGCCGGACATATCGCCATAGAGCGCGTAATTTGAAGAAAAGATTTCCGCATCGTGTTCGGTCAAAAGCGATTCGACTTTAAAAAGCGGTGCGCCCATCGTTACCCCGATCTGTTTGGCTTCTTCGCTTCGGGCAATCACGCAGCCGTCATTATTCGAGAGAACGACAATCGGCTTTTCCTTCACTGACGCATCAAAGACACGCTCGCAGGAAGCGTAAAAATTATTGCAATCAAGTAAAGCAATGGCGTTTTCCATAAGAATTAATGCTTATTAATTGAACAGATGACTTTGCCCCAAATCTCGAAATCCATATTTTCATCAATGCTAATCGGTTTGTAAATTTCATTTTTCGGCATCAGAAAAATTCTGCCTTCGTCGTCAATCAAAAGCTGTTTGACACAGAGTTCATCACCGATGCGGGCAATGACAACATCGCCCGATTTGGTTTCAATCATTCGGTCAACGATTAAAGTCGCGTCCGGTAAAATACCAACATCAATCATCGAATCGCCCGAAGCGCGAACAAAAAACGTCGCAAACGGATGTCGAATCAACTCTTGATTAAGGTCAATCACGGTTTCGATATAATCATCAGCCGGCGAAGGAAAGCCGCACGAAGCACGCGCCAGAGCAAGCGGAATCAAAACCGAATCCGGCTTTTCAATCAAAAAAGCGCGACCGCTGATAAATTGTTCGATTTTCGGCATAATTGAAAAACGGCAAAAACAAATTTAATAAATAAATCTCTTATATGAAACACAGTATCACAGATTAAATAGATTTGGCTAGAAGTTTTTTTGATTAGAACAAGACGCGGTAGTGAACTGGCTAGATTTGTTTTCCTAAAAAACATCCGAACAAAAAAAGGCGAGTTTAAAACGCGCCTTTTCTTATAAACTATTTATGGAGACGAGGGGGATCGAACCCCTGACCTCATGACTGCCAGTCATGCGCTCTCCCAGCTGAGCTACGTCCCCGAACACTTTTATTATCAGCGTCCAAGAAGAGAATATACCAAAGGCATTCAGTAAAGACAAATCGGAAAAATAAATATCAATTTAGATTTTGCGTCCGTTCCGTGATAATATTTGCTTCTACTTTCTATAAGCATAATTTGTAAGCAAAATGGATAAATTTTTGATTCGCGGCGGACAGCCGCTCAGAGGGAAAATCGAGATTGGCGGCGCGAAAAATTCGGCGTTGCCTTGTTTGGCGGCAACACTTTTATCGGCGGAAACGGTTATTTTGCATAATGTTCCATATGTTAAAGATTTGATTACGCAACGCCGTCTGCTTGAAGATTTGGGCGCGACTGCGCTCACGCCGGAACTTCGGACGCATAAAATTACCGCGAAAAATATCGAAACTTTTGAAGCTCCGTATGAACTCGTCAAAACAATGCGAGCAAGCGTTTTGGCTCTCGGTCCTTTGCTGGCGCGGTTTGGACAAGCGAAAGTTTCGCTTCCGGGCGGTTGTGCGATTGGAACTCGTCCGATTGATTTGCATCTGAAAGCCTTTGAACAACTAGGCGCGACGGTTTCGCTCGAATCGGGCGATGTCGTGGCGCGTGCGCCGAAAGGTCGTCTGATTGGGGCGGAAATTAATTTTGAAAAAGTTACCGTTACAGGCACGGAAAACGTGATGATGGCGGCGGCACTTGCGAAAGGGAAATCAACCATAAAAAATGCCGCGTGTGAACCGGAAATCGAAGATTTAGCCGAACTTTTGAACAAAATGGGCGCACGAATTCGCGGTGCGGGAACTTCTGTAATCGAAATCGAAGGCGTTGAACATTTGGGCGGCGCACAGCACACGATTATTCCTGACCGCATCGAAACCGGAACTTTTATCGTCGCGGCGGCGATTACCGGCGGCGAACTCGAAATTAAAAATTGCGAACCGAAACATCTGACGGCAGTTATCGAAAAATTGCGCGAAACGGGCGTTGAAATCGAAGAAATAAATCCAAGCACTTTGCTCGTCAAATGTTCAGCTAAAGGCTTGCAGTCAAAAGATGTTACGACCGAACCGCATCCGCTTTTTCCGACCGATATGCAAGCGCAATATATGGCTTTGATGACGCAAGCCGAAGGCGTTTCGACAGTTACGGAAACGATTTTTGAGAATCGCTTTATGCACGCTTCGGAACTCGTGCGAATGGGCGCGAAGATTGAAATTTCGGGCAATCGCGCCGTTGTTCACGGTAAAACTAATTTGACCGGCGCAAAAATTATCGCGTCCGATTTACGCGCTTCTGCATCGCTCGTTTTGGCGGCGTTGTGCGCTTCGGGCGAAACCTTGATTGACCGCGTTTATCACATTGACCGAGGTTATGAAAATATCGTCAAAAAACTAAACTCAGTCGGCGCAGACATCGAAAGAATTACCGAAAATCTTTCAATGACCGCCGAAGAAAAGTAAAAATAATTTATTTTATGCTGTTTGTTTGGTTTTGCGGCTTTGCCGCCTGATGTGCGGAAAGGCTGTGCCTTTCCGTATGTAACTTAAAAAGTTAGAGGCTATGCCTCGAATTTTGACGGCAAAAAATTGAGGCATAGCCTCTAATATTTAGCGGCGACTTTTCGGAAAGGCACAGCCTTTCTGCACATCAGCGGGCATAGCCCGAAAACAATCTCATATCGCGTAAGGTGAAATAATAAAATATTTGATGCGTAATTATTTGAAAAAAAATCAGGAAAGAAAACTCGAAATTTTGATTCTCGAAGGCTTAAACAGCGGCGAATCTACGCCTTTAACCAAAGAAGATTTTGAGAAAATTAAAGAACGCGGCATCAAACGGCTCAAACAAAGAGCCGAAAAATGATTGAGGACATTTTCACTAAAATGCTAAAATTCAAAATATGAAATACTCTTTGCTAAAACCTTTTATCTTCATATTACTTTTATCATTGTCGATATTTGCTCAAACAAATAATTCGACAATTGTTATCAAAATCACAAAAGAAAAATATTTAATCAGCGGTATTGTTAACAGTGAATCAACCAAGCGCGATGTTGAATTAAGAACCCGCAAAATTCTTGGCGAGAATACCGATTTTTCACAATTAAAAGTTCAAATCGGCGTAACCTCTTTTCAATATCTTTGGCAAACTGAATTTGAAACATCCTTAAATAAAATCAAATCTTGGACATCAGGAATTTTTGTTTTTTCGCCTAATAAAGATTTAGAAAATTACCCGCCGATCCCAACGGAAATTGCTGAATCCAAAATCGAACTTGCCGATGGTAAAACCGTTACAATTAAAGACTTTAAAGATAAAACATTGGTTTTATTATTTATTGAAGATTGGTGCGGTCCGTGTCGTTTTTCAGTTGAGGCGTTGAAAGATTTCTATCCACAAATATCTTCGCGCAATGTTGAAATCATCGCCGTTAGTTCCGAAATCGAGAGGAAAGATGATTTTCAAAAGGTTCTCAAAACGATGAAATTTCCATTTAATTTCGGTTGGGCAAATATCGAACTTTTAAAAAGTTTTGTGAAAATCTCAGAATTGAACGCCATACCGCAAGCCTTTGTCATCAGAAATAACAAACTTGCAGGAGTTTTTATGGGCGGTGGTGATCGCGTTAATGAAAGGTTAAAAGAAAAAATTTTAGAAGTTACAAAATTGGATAGTTTATCAAAATGAAAGTTACAATCGGACAAATCAACACGACGAACGGCGATTTTGAGGGAAATATTGCGAAGATTTTGGGCGCAATCGAAAAGGCGAAGGCAGACGGCTCGGATTTGATTGTTTTTCCTGAGGTTTGCATTCACGGTTACACTTCGCAGGATTGGTTTCAAGACCGCGATGTGATTGAAAACGCGCTTAAACCGCTTGAGCAAATTATTCCTGCAACTGTTGGAATAACTGCGGTTGTCGGCACGATTCGTCCGAACGAAGACAACGACGGGCGGCGTTTGTATAATTCGGCGGCGATTATTTCAAATGGCGAACTCGTCCGATTTGTTGATAAAAGTCTTTTGCCCGAATATGACGTTTTTGATGATCCGCGATATTTTGAGCCGAACGAAAATCCTGACGGAATTGTTGAAATTACGACACGCGATGGAAAACTGCATCACATTGGCGTAATTGTTTGCGAAGATTTTTGGAACGATAAAACTTTTTGGAAAGACAGACTTTATGACCGCGACCCGACTGATATTGTGGTTGAACACGGTGCGGAATTAATTATTGCGATCAATGCTTCGCCGTATAACAAAGGCAAAATCAAATTGCGCTGTGAAATGGTTTCGCATCGTGCGCGGCTTGCGAAAACGCCGATTGTTTTTGTTAATTTGGTTGGCGGAAATGACGGAATTATTTTCGACGGCGCAAGTCTGGTTGCTGATTCGCAAGGCGATATTATTTTGCAAGCTACGGCGTTTGAAGAATTTGTCGAAACGGTCGAAATTAATGACGCAGTGCCCGATTCACGAGGCATTACGGGCGGCGAAATTGATTCGATTCATCGGGCTTTGGTTTTGGGAATTCGTGATTATGCACGGAAAAATCGTTTTACAAAAGCGGTTTTAGGTTTGAGCGGTGGCATTGATTCATCGCTCGTCGCAGCTTTGACGGCGGAAGCAATCGGCGCGGAAAATCTTTTGTGCGTGATGATGCCTTCGCCGTTTTCGTCGGAAGGAAGCGTGAAAGATTCGGAGATTTTGGTGAAAAATCTCGGTTGCGAATCGCGCATCGAACCGATTTCGGGCGCGTTTGAAGTTTTATTAAATCAACTGCATTTCACCGCACCGAAAAAAGGTGGCGAAAATCTCGCGGCGGAAAATATGCAATCGCGTCTGCGCGGCGTGATTTTGATGGCGATTTCAAACGCCGAAGGTCGTCTGCTGGTTTCGACGGGAAATAAATCCGAACTCGCGGTCGGATATTGCACGCTTTACGGCGACACGAACGGCGGTTTGGCGGTTTTGGGCGACGTTCTGAAAACCGAAGTTTGGGCAATTTCGCGTCATCTGAACGAAAAAGCAGGACGCGAAATTATTCCGAACGCGATTATTGACAAAAAACCTTCCGCCGAACTCGCGCCGAATCAATTTGACCAGGATTCTTTGCCGCCATACGAACTTATGGACCCGATTTTGCATCAATACTTTGAAAACAAACTTTCGCCGACGGAAATTATCGCGCAGGGAAACGACGCGACATTGGTCTATGAAGTTCTGAACAAAGTCGAACATCCGTCAAACGAATTCAAACGCCAACAGCTTCCGCCGACGATAATTATCTCAAAAAATGCCATCGGCGTTGGACGCAGAAGACCAATTACGCATAAATATCGGCGAACGCAAAAAATGTGATAAATTTATCTTGAGGATGAAATTATGAATGTATCGTTTGTTAATGTAGTTGAAGATGTCAAGCAACTTTCGATAGAGGAAAAACAAGAGCTTAAAGACTTGCTTGATAACTATTTAATTGAAGAACGCCGCGAAGAAATTTATCAAAACTACGAGCAGAGCAAACAAAATCTGGCGGACGGCAAACTCCGGTTTTCTTCTGATTTAGAACAACTTGAGGCGATGATCGATGATTGAAATTGCTTTTGAAAACTCCTTCAAACGAAGTTACCGCCGAAAAATTGCGGGTAATCAAGAGCGCGAAAAAAGATTCAGGCAAAAACTCTCAATCTTTCAAAATAATCCTTTTGAAATCTCGCTTAGAACTCATAAACTTTCAGGCAAACTGCAAGAACTTTGGAGTTTTAGCATTGAATACGATTTGCGAATAGTTTTTTATTTTGCCGATAAAAATCGTGCGGTTTTTATTGATATTGGTTCGCACGACGAGGTTTATTAAAAATCAATTTAGCTCTAAATAAGGAGAATAATTCAAACAATGAAAAAGACAAATTTAATTTTGCTTGCCGCAGTTTTTATTTTAACTTCGGCTTCGGGGATTTTCGCGCAAATGACTGTGGAAAGACGGGTTATCGAAGTTACGGGTTCGGCGGAGATGTTGGTTACGCCGAATGAATTTACGTTTAAGATTACGCTTCTCGAACGCATCGAGGATAAAAAGAAAATTACGATCGAAACACAGGAAGCGAATTTGAAAAGCGAACTCGGCAAAATCGGCGTTGATGTGGCGAAAGATTTGACGGTTTTTGATTTGACGAGTGTTTATATTTCGCAAAAAAAGACGAAAGACACGCTCGGAAGTAAAGATTATCGTTTGAAATTAAAGGATTTAGAGCAAATCGGACGATTGCAGGAAATTGCCGACAGATTAAATATTTCGCGGCTCGATCTGGTTGAAGCGACGCACAGCGAATTGCCGCGTTTCCGGCGCGAAACGAAAATCGAAGCGACCAAAGCCGCGAAAAATAAAGCCGAATATATGCTCGGCGCAATCGGCGAACGAATCGGGAAAGCGGTTTTTATTAAGGAAATCGAGAATGATGAGGATGATGGTTATCAAAGCAATCTGAGAAGTAATAATAATCTTTCTTCTAATTCCAACACTTTTGTTATTGACGGACAAGAATCATCAAATAAATTAGGCTTTTCCAAAATTAAAATTCGATACGAAGTTTTGGCGAGATTCGAGATTGAGTAAGAAAAAAATTGCAAGAAAATTTTCGCGCTCCGTTCAAACAAACATAAGGCTGATGCCTGAACATATTTTGAACGGAGTTTTTTTATGGCGAAAATGAATAGTGCTTTGGATAATGTAAGAATTGCGAGTCCGTGTTCAGTTGATTGGAATGAAATGATCGGCGATAATCGCAGACGTTTTTGCGGCGATTGCAAATTGAATGTTTATAATCTTTCGGATATGACGCGCACGGAAGCCGAAAATTTGATTATGAATGCCGAAGGTCGTTTATGTGTGAAATTTTACAAACGCGCCGACGGAAGCATTATTACACAAGATTGTCCGGTCGGTTGGGCGCGTGTGAAACAGCGGACGCAAATTTTTGTAACGGCGGTTGCTTCGCTGATTTTTACGTTTTTCGGTGCAATCGGCTTAGTTTCGATTTTCGCTAAATCAAAACTCATCGGCAAAGTTCTGCCGATTCCGTTTACTACGCCAACGCCGGAAAGAACGATGGGAATTATGGTTAAGCCGTCAGCGACTCCGAAGAAAAATCCTTCGCCGACCGCAACGCCGAAAGTAACGATGGGCAAAATTGCTTTGCCGAAAAAAGAACGCGAAATGATGATGGGCGAAATGGAAGCAACGAAAAATTAACGAATTTTAACCGCAGAGACGCAGAGACGCAGAGAAAATTATTAGAAATCTCTCTGCGTCTCTGCGTCTCTGCGGTTAAAAAAATCTATTTTACGAAGTAACCTTGACGCGCACGGGTGCGGAAGTTTCGCGGATTTTGCAAGCCAATGTCGAGTTTGACATAACGATTTACCGGAAATTCTGCATCCGAATAATATTGGATAAGATATTGCGCTTGCAGTTCGTTGGTTAATTGACGGAAAATCTGCTGTAAAATTTCGGCATTTCTTCGAGTGTTGGCGGCATTCTGCAATTCATCTTTATTGCTTGTCGGTAAAAATTTCGGCAGAAAAGCTGTGCCGCCCGTGTCGTCGGCAAAGCGTTGAAGATTTTCTTGTCCGAAACGACTCATTTTATTTAACTGCAAAGAATTTCCTGCCGGATTGATTGAATAAAAAACCGTGTCGGCATTTTGCAAGCCTTGTAAAACTCTTTCGCGTTCACTTAAACTCGCTTTGTCGCGGTTAGCGACGGTTAATTGATAGAGCGTTTTCCTGTCCATCGTATCAATTTTACTGCCTAACTTTCGATAACCGTCTTGAATTGCTTTAGATATGCGGACGCTGTTCGTATCTTCGCCATCGGAAATTACGATAATCACTTTGCGCCTGCCTTGCGGCGTATTTTTCTGCAAATGTTCGGCGGCGGCGGCAACTGAATCGTAGAAAGCGGTAAATTCTTTTGTCGGCAAAATAGATTTTATGGCTTCAGCGGATTTTTCAGCCGTTTCGCGCGATTGCACGAGTCTTGGCGCAGAACCGACCGTAAAAATCGTGGCGCGGTCTTCGGGACGCATTACGGTTTTCAAAAATTCCGCGGCGGTTTCCTGCTCAAACTTAAAAAGCGCGTCGGTGCTTGCCGAAATATCAAACAGCACGACAATTTCGAGCGGAACTTTTTCGGCGGTGGAAACTTCGGCAATTTCTTGAATTTTATTTTCTTCCGAAACGCGAAAATCTTTTGCGGTCAAACCCGTAACGGCTTGACCGTTTGAATCCAAAACCGAAACTGGCACGATAATAAGCCGCGATTTTACTTCGATTACGCCTTCGTCTTCTTCAACCGTCGGCGTTGGTGTCGGCGTTTGCGAAAATGCTGTGAAAACGAAAGTTAAAATAAATGCGGAAATGAATATTAAGCGTTGAAATTTCACTATTTTGTTACCTCGAAATTAAAAGTTGTTGGCAAAAATTAAGAGGGCGAAAGACGAAAATTAGTTCGCCTTTTTTTGCCCTCTTAATTTATTCAATCAATTACTTTTCGTTGTCGTCGGTCGTTGTCGGACGAATCTCGACATTTTGGTTAATGCCGCGGCTGACGAGTAGTTTAACTTCGACGCGGCGGTTTTGAGCGCGTCCGTCCGTTGTCGTATTGTCGCCGACGGCTTGATTTTCGCCGAAACCATAGGAAGTTCCGATTCTGCGAAGCGGAATATTATGCGTTTCAACCAAATAATCAATTACGGCTTGAGCGCGTCTTTTGCTCAGAGCTTTGTTCTTCTGAACGCTTCCGGTCGCATCTGTAAAACCTGTAATTTCAATAACATAGCCTTTCAGTGTCATCGAAGCCTGAGCAACTTGGTCAAGCGTTGTTTTAGCTTCTTGCGAAAGAACTGCGCTACCTGTTTTGAAATTAACCGTTGCCGTTGATTGAACGACATAATCATCGAGCGATGAAATTCTTTGATTTGTTGCGTTTACGCCCTGAATTGCGGCATCAGCCGTATCTTGCGCGGCTTTTGCTCCGCCTTTTGCGGCATTTGAAATTGCCATCAATTCATCAATTTGTCCCGAAACGCGCTCGGCATTTTGTTCGGTAACGGTCAGACGATCTTCCGTCGGTTTAACGCGACTTTCGATTGATTGGGCAACTGCCAAATCGGTTTTCCCGAAGCGAACCTTTGTTGCAGAAAGACTTCCGCTTGAATCGCCGCGACCTTCGACTTCCAAATTTAGTCCGCGCACGATAGCATTCATCGGTGTTTTATCGCCGCCGCCGAAAATTCCGCCTTTGGTTTTGATGCTGGTTGCTTGACTGATTAAAACTCGTGTGTCAACTCCCGTTACATCACGAACCGTAAAACTCGTATCATCTTTGGCGACGACTACGCCTTTAATTTTGTATTTTTGCCCATCCGTTAAAGTGCGAATTTGCGTTTCTTGCGCGAATGCCGCAGTTACGCCGATTGCCAAAGCCAAAAGCAATGCCGGTAGTTTTTTTAACATAATATTGAACTCCTAATTTGATAATTTTTTTTTGGAAACTTAACGATTAAGACGTTCGATAAACCATTTAGGTTGTCGAACGATATTTTTATTTCAAACTATTAAATAGAAATTTTGCACAAATGCTCCATATTCTATTGTATTTTAATCGTTTTTCCTTCTTATTGATTTCATAGAACAAATAATTTCAAGACGCTTTCAATCAATTATCGTGCCAAGAATCGAAAACTCTGAATGAATCTTGTAAAAGATTGCAAAATGAAGTATTTAGACACTCAAGTTTGTTTGCATCAAAATCATACAAAGCAACAATTTCGGAGGGAAATGTTCTGATATAATGTCAGACAAAATGATTAACGGAAAGAATTAAAGCCCGAATAAATACTTTCCGTTAATTTATATTTTACAGAGAAAACGCTGTTGTTTCAAGATAATTTTTCATAAACGATAAAAATCTTTCAGCGTCAGCACCGTCAACTATTCGGTGATCGTAAGTCAAAGCAAAATAAGCCATTTGGCGAATTGCAATGTAATCGTCGCCGTCCGGCGTAGTCAAAACTTTCGGACGTTTTTCGATTGTGCCGACGCACAAAATAGCAACTTGCGGCTGATTGATAATCGGAGTTCCATAAAGTCCACCGAAAACGCCCGGATTCGTAATCGTAAAAGTTCCGCCCGTAACTTCGTCCGGCATCAGCTTTTTCGTCCGTGCGCGATCAGCCAAATCGTTTGCCGCCGCCGCCAAGCCCGAAAGCGAAAGCGTGTCGGCGCGTTTGATAACAGGAACAATCAAACCCCAATCGAGCGCAACCGCCATTCCGAGATTGATGTCGGATTTATAAACGATATTTTCGCCCGAAACCTGCGAATTAACTATCGGAAATTGTCGCAAAGATTGCGTTACGGCTTGAAAAATAAACGGCATAAACGTCAATTTTGTGCCGGAATTTTCCTTAAAAGCGGCTTTTTTTACCTTGCGGAATTTGGCGACGTTTGTCATATCAATTTCATAAACGCTCGTAACGTGCGCCGAAGTTTGTTTTGAAAACGTCATATGTTCCGCAATTTTCTTACGCATTACGGACATCGGCTCGGTTCTGTCGCCGACGCTTGGTGCAACTTTCGGTGCGCTGATTTCGGTTTTCGGCGCAGAAACAGGCGCAATCGTTGGCGCGGAAACTTTGCCGACCAGCAAATCTTGCGGGCGAAGTGCCGCGCCGGTTTCGATAAAATTCAGAATATCGTTTTTCGTAACGCGACCGCTCAAACCGCTTCCCGAAATTCGTGAAATATCAACGCCGTGTTCTTTGGCAATATTGCGAACGAGCGGCGAAGATTTCGTTTGACGCAATTCTTCAACCGATTTTTGTCCGTTTCCTGCGCTTGCCGCCACGACTTTTACTTCTTCTTTCGGTGCTTCAATAATTTTCGGCGTTTCGACAATCGGCTGACTCTCGACTCTCGACTCTCGACTCTCGACTAATGATGTTCCGACTAATCCGACAACCGCGCCGACTTCGACTGTTTCGCCTTCTTGGACGCGAATTTCGAGAAGTTTTCCGGCAATCGGCGAAGGAACTTCGGCATCAACTTTATCGGTTGAAATTTCCAATAAAGATTCATCTTTTTCAATCGTATCGCCGACAGCTTTCAGCCATTTTGAAACCGTTCCTTCGGTAATTGATTCGCCCATTTGCGGCATTACGACTTCTTCCGCATCGCCGCTTGCTTGTGAATTCTGCGCCGTTTCCGTAACTGCTTCAACCGTTGCCGTTTGTTCCGCAACAGGTTCGCTTTTCGTTTCTTCAAGCGTTTCGGCAACCGCTT
This sequence comes from uncultured Acidobacteriota bacterium, assembly GCA_937863115.1. GTDB lineage: Bacteria > Acidobacteriota > Blastocatellia > Pyrinomonadales > Pyrinomonadaceae > CALMEH01. Next base: position 2,743 of record CALMEH010000046.1, on the reverse strand, counting down.
CTTTCACGTCAACTTGCGGCGTTTGGCTAACTGCTTCAGCCACAGGCGCAGAATTTCCGTTTGACGAAACTTCCGAAGCCTCGCCGATGATTGCGACAACTGAACCGACTTCGACGGTTTCGCCTTCGTTTGCACGAATTTCGAGCAAAACTCCGGCAATTTCCGCCGGAACTTCCGCATCAACTTTGTCGGTCGAGATTTCCAGAATCATCTCGTCTTTCTCAATCGAATCGCCAACCGATTTTAACCATTTTGAAATTGTGCCTTCAGTAATGGATTCGCCCATCTGCGGCATTACGACTTCTACGCTCATAAATTCTCCAAATAAACTCTTATAAAAACTCAAATAAATATAATCGCTTTTTCTCACGGCAGACGCAAATTTGCTGAAATTATACTTTCTCTTTTGCACGCATTTCTGCCAACTCGCTGTCAATTTTTTCGATAACGCGGTTAATATCGTGAATTGATTCGTCTAAAAAAATATTTTCGTCATTCTTTTTAATAATTTTGTAGCCGATTTTTCCGCCTTTAAACGGACGATGAGTCATTTTCACTTCGATTCTTTCGATTTCGTCCCAGCGCGTTTTGAATTTTTTATACGAAAATCCGTTTTCATAAACATTCAAAACATTTTTCCGCGCTGACAGCAAACCGAACATCGTAAAAATATTAACAATCAAAAACGCTGTCGAAAGCAAGAAAAAACCCAATTTTTGACTTGTATAAACGCCAATCATCGTCGCTAGAAAAAACAAAAATGAGAGCATTGCAACAATTACTGCGCGTTGTAAGACAGCAGGCGAAATCGGATGAATGCGGACGAGTTTGCCTAATTTTCGGGTTTGTTCAATCATTAAAATATCAATAATACAAATTCTGTTAATCTTGCGGAAACCTTAAAGCCGAATTTTGCGTAAAATTGCGTAAAATTCCGCTTTTAGTTTGAATTATCCGACATCTAAAGATTAAAATTGCAACCGTAATGAACAAAAAAATATTTTCGACTATCGCTTTTCTACTGATTGCTTGCACGACAAGCGTTTTTGCACAAAAGGCTTTGACGGCGGACGATTACGCTCGCGCTGAAAAAATGCTCGGTTATAACACTTCGCCGCTCGTTGACCGCGCCGGAGTTCGGGCGACTTGGTTGCCCGACGGCAGATTTTGGTATCGCGTTTTGACAGCGACCGGAAGCGAATACGTTATGGTCAATCCTGCCACCGGCGAACGCAAAACCGATGTTGACGCGGCAAAACTCGGCATTACATTTTCGGCGCAAAATCAACGCCCGAATTTTACCGAAGTTCTTTCGCCGGATGGCACAAAAGCCGTATTTATCCGCGATTGGAATCTTTGGGTGCGCGATGTGGCGAGCAAAAAAGAAACACAATTAACGAAAGACGGCGTGGAAAATTTCGGCTATGCAACAGACAATTCAGGTTGGCGCAAAAGCGAAAGACCTGTTTTGCTTTGGTCGCCTGATTCAAAAAAAATCGCCACGTTTCAGCAAGACCAGCGAAATGTCAGCGATATGTATTTGGTAACGACCAACGTCGGCGAACCGAAGCTCGAAGCGTGGAAATATCCTTTGCCGCAGGACAAAGAAATCATCAAAATTCATCGAATCATCGTCGAAGTTGATACGGCAAAAGTCATTCGTCTGAAAATGCCGTCCGATGACCGACGCGGAACTCTCTGCGACGAGATAAATTGTTCGGGCGCGTTTGACGACAACGAATGGAACGCCGATGCAAGCAAACTCGCGTTTGTTTCTTCGACACGCGATCACAAACAGGCAAATCTCCGCATTGCCGATGCCGCGACGGGCGAAATTACAAACGTGATGGAAGAAAAAGTCGCCACGCAATATGAAAGCGGACAAGGCGCGATAAATTGGCGTTATCTCGCAGCTTCAAACGAATTTATCTGGTATTCCGAGCGCGACGATTGGGGACATCTCTATCTTTACGGCGCGGACGGAAAGCTGAAAAATCAAATCACCAAAGGCAATTTCGTTGTAACGCGAATGATGAAAGTTGATGAGAAAAACCGCGTTATCTATTTTGAAGCCAACGGACGCGAAGCCGGACGCGACCCGTATTTCACACATTTTTACAGCATCAATTTCGACGGCAGTAATCTGAAATTGCTCACGCCCGACGACGGCAATCATCAGATTGATTTATCGCCGGACGGCAAATATTTCATAGATTATTCTTCAAAACCCGATGTTCCTTCGACGGTTTATTTGCGCGATATGAGCGGAAAATCAATCGCCACGCTCGAAAAAACGGACATTTCGCGCTTGACGGCGGCGGGTTGGAAACCGCCCACGCCGATTAAGACAAAATCACGCGACGGCAAGTGGGATTTATACGGTTTGATGTTCACGCCGACGAATCTTGACCGCACGAAAAAATATCCGGTTGTCAATTACATCTATCCCGGACCGACCGGCGGCGGAGTCGGAAGCCGTTCGTTTTCACCCGCCCGCAACGACCATCAAGCACTTGCGGAATTAGGTTTTATCGTCGTCATCATTGACGGAACTTGCAATCCCGACCGCTCGAAATCGTTCCACGACGCTTGCTACGGCAATATGGCGGACAACACCATCGAAGACCAAATTGCGGGAATTAAAGAACTTGCATCGAAAAATTCGTTTATGGATTTAGAACGAGTCGGCGTTTGGGGACATTCCGGCGGCGGATTTGCGACGGCGGACGCGATGTTTAATCAC
>CALMEH010000045.1 GCA_937863115.1 uncultured Acidobacteriota bacterium | reverse complement strand
GAAGCCGCGCCGTTCGGTTTGGCAACCGACATTCCAACGCAAGGCGATTACGACGGCGACGGGCGCGACGATATTTCCGTCTTTCGTCCATCAAACGGCGTTTGGTATCGGCTGAACAGTTCAAACGCAGGTTTTGCGGCATATCAGTTCGGCTTAAACGGCGACAAACCGCAACCCGCCGATTACGACGGCGACGGACGTGCGGATTTTGCGGTTTATCGTCCGTCAAACGGCGTTTGGTATCGCGCCCTGAGCATTGATAATTCATTCAAATCCGATGATGTCGGATACTACGATGGCGACCTTGGAACTCCGGCGGATTTTGACGGCGACGGACGCGCCGATTTGGTTTATTTCAAAGATTTTACAGGAGATTGGTATGGACTCAGAAGTATGACCGGAACAGGTTTTTATTTCGAGTTCGGCGCAACGGGCGATGTTCCCGTTCCGGCTGATTTCGACGGCGACGGCAGAGACGATTTCGCCGTTTGGCGACCTTCGACCGGCGTTTGGTGGACGATAAATTCTTCAAACGGCTCAATTTCAGCTTTCCAATTCGGCGCAAACGGCGACATACCGATTCAAGCGGCGTATGTTCGCTAAAAATCTGTTCGGTTAATGAAAAAAGGTTCGTTCAAAGTTTGGACGAACCTTTTTTTTCGGATTATTTTAATTCACGGCTTTTGAGCTGATTTCGGTTTCACGGAATTTGATGTGCGTGTAGATTTCGGCGAGCGAAATTTTGCAGTTTATCGAATCGAGCGAGATTACGTCGTCGCGTTCGTTGTAGATTCGGTAAATCCATTGTTTGGCATTTTGGCGGGCGTAATGTTCAACGCGCATTTCGTCTTCTTTGACGAGCAAACATTCGCGGATGCTCGGCATTGCCAGAAAACTTTCGAGGCGTTCCATTTTGTCGAACGAATTAACCGAATTTGAGAAAATTTCCACCAAAATCGAAGGATTCAGCAAAATATCAAAATTGCTGTCGGTAAAATTCGGTTCGCCGCTGACAATCGCTAAATCTGGATAACAAAAGCGTTTAGCGTTTAATTGAACGCACATATTGCCCGCATAAATTTCGCATTTATGATTTGAAAGCCGTGAACCGATGGCGATTGTCGCGTTGGTCGTAATCAAATTATGCCAACGGTTTGCGCCCGCTTTCGGCAAAATTTTATTGTCGGTTGGACGCTCGGATTTTAAAAACTGTTCGATGGCGGAAGTCTTTTCCGTTTGATTTAAAACTTTTTCATTCATATAAAACCACTCCTGAGTTGATGTAAATTTTTAGGGGAAAATTGGATTACAAAGATTTGGAAACTTTGCGAAAGATTTTTTGTCTGTCTAAAATAGTGTTACATATCGAAGTGCGATAATTCAAGCAATAAATTATTATTGGTTTTTGGGCTTCGGTTTTTGATCTTCGAATAAAACCGAAGCCCAAAAAACGAAGTCCAAAAACTAAGTTATGAAATTAAGCGAATTAGCCGAAAAGACATTTTCAACCATCGAATGCGGCGACGCGGATTTGGAAATTACGTCCGCCGCCGGATTGGATATTGCCGCAAACGGCGAGATTACATTTTTGGCGAATCTGAAATACACGCCGCAAATTAAAACGACCGAAGCAAGCGCGATTTTCTTAAACGAAAATGCCAAAATCGAACGCGAAGATATCGCAATTTTACGCGCCAAAGACTCGTATCTTGCATACACGCGAGCTTTGAGAATTTTCAATCCTGAACCGAAATTGAATCCGTCAATTCACAAAAACGCCGTGATTGACGAAACCGCAAAAATCGCCGATTCGGTTGAAATTATGGCAAACGCCGTCATCGGAAAAAATTGCGAAATTGCCGAAAACGTGAAAATTTATCCGAATGCAACGATTTACGACGGCGTAAAAATCGGCGCAAATTCGGTAATTCATTCGGGCGTTTCGGTGCGTGAAAATTGCGAAATCGGCGAAAACTGCACGATTCACAACAACACGATAATCGGCTCAGACGGTTTCGGTTACGCGAAAGATGAGCAGAAAAAATGGCTGAAAATTCCGCAAGTCGGGCGCGTCGTTTTGGAAGATAACGTAGAAATCGGCGCTAATACGGCAATAGATTGCGCTTCGGTCGGCGAAACTAGAATCAAAAGCGGCGCGAAAATTGACAATCTCGTCCAAATCGGACATTCTTGCACGATTGACGAAGACGCACTGATTTGTTCACAAACCGGACTTGCCGGAAGTTCGATAATCGGCAAGCGCGTAATTTTAGCCGGACAAGTCGGCATTGCCGGACATTTAAAAGTCGGCGACGACGCAATTTTAACCGCAAAATCCGCGACGAGCCACGATGTTGAACCCGGAAAAATCATCTCCGGCGTTCCCGGTTTTGACAACCGCGATTGGCTTCGGTCAACTGCGGCGTTTCGGCGTTTGGGCGAAATGTCGAAAACAATCAGAGAATTGGCAAAACGCCTTTCGGAATTGGAGAAATAAATCGCCTTTGCCTTTGTAACCAACAATCAAATTGGCGCATAATGAAATAGAATTCAGTTCAAATTTTTCAGGAGAAATCATAAATGTTAAAACGCAAAATTTTAAGCGCATTTGTTTTGTGCGCTTTTTTATTTTCGAGTTCGGCTTTTGCTCAAACGGCGAAAATTTACGAAGCACCGAAAGAAGTTATAGATAAAATCAAAGACGAAGGAATGAATCGCTCGCAAGTGATGAATACTTTGTCGTATTTGACCGACGTAATTGGCGGACGGCTGACGAATTCGCCTTCGATGAAACGCGCCAACGAATGGACACGCGATACGATGGCGAAATGGGGAATGCAAAACGCGAGTCTTGTTTCGTGGGGACCATTCGGGCGCGGTTGGTCTTTGAAAAGATTTTCAGCGCAAGTTTCTTCACCGCAAACTTTTCCGCTGATTGCTTATCCGAAGGCGTGGTCGCCCGGATTGAAACAGGTTACAACCGCCGATGTCGTCTATCTTGATGCGGAAACCGATGCCGATTTTGAGAAATACAAAGGTCAACTAAAAGGCAAAATCGTGCTTGTTTCGGGAATGCGCGAATTGAAGGCGGATTTTGACGGAATGGCTTTTCGCCACGATGCTGACAGTTTGCTCAGTTTGGCAAATGCCGAAAACCCTTTATTTATGGAGCGTCCGCAACAACAGCCGAATCAACAGCGAATGCAGCGTTTTCTACAAGCCGCTAAGAAAATGAATTTCTTAATGACCGAAGGCGCAGCGATGATTGTTGACAACAGTTTTGAAGGCAGCGGCGGCACGCTTTTTGTCGGCGGCGCATCCGTCGCGCAAGAAATTCCAGCCAATCCGACAGCCGGATTTCGCGGCATTTCGGCATATCAAAAAGAAGCCGAATCGAAAATGATTCCGCAGATGACTCTTGCAACCGAAGACTATAATCGTCTTGTGCGAATGATTAAACTCGGCGAAAAAGTTCAGATGACGGTTGATTTGCAGGTGCAATATCACGACGAGGATTTGATGGGTTATAATACGGTTGCCGAAATTCCGGGAACTGATCCGACGCTCAAAGAAGAACTCGTAATGCTCGGCGGACATCTCGATTCGTGGCACTCTTCGACGGGCGCAACCGATAACGCCGCCGGATGTGCCGTTTCGATGGAAGCCGCACGGATTTTAATCGCTTCGGGATTGAAGCCGCGCCGCACGATTCGTGTCGCGCTCTGGTCTGGCGAAGAACAAGGTTTGAACGGTTCGCGTGAATACGTCAAACAAGTTTTCGGCGAAATGAAACCGCCGGTAACACAAGGACAACCGGGCGAAATCGTTAAAACCGCAAATTACGATAAACTTTCCGCTTACTATAATTTAGATAACGGAACAGGCAAAATTCGCGGCGTTTATTTGCAAGGCAACAGCGCAGTCGCGCCGATTTTCCGTAAATGGCTGATGCCGTTTGCCGATATGGGCGCATCAACTTTGACGCTGGCGAACACGGGCGGAACCGACCATTTATCGTTTGATAGAATCGGTTTGCCGGGTTTTCAATTTATTCAAGATGAAATCGAATACGATGCCCGCACACACCATTCAAACCAAGATAATTACGACCGTTTGCAGGTTGACGATATGAAGCAAGCCTCAGTAATTATGGCGGCTTTCGTATATCAAACGGCAATGATGGACGGAAAAATTCCGCGCAAGTAAAGTCAGAATGTCATTAAATTAGCCGCAGATGAACGCGGATAACGCTGATAAATCAGAAAAAAATCCGCGTTATCCGCGTTCATCCGCGACTAAATCTTTTCGCACATTTTCACGCGACTTGATATTATTTATTCATCAACGGCATCGAAGGTTTGATAATCGGGCGGCTTGTTTCAAATTCGTCCGGTTTTTTTTCGATGAGAATTTCGTCCAAAATAAATTCAGCATCTTCAAATATTTTTTTCAGATGTTCCGGTGAATTTTCATCGCGGATTTTCTCAACGAGCGTTTCTGCATCGTTGATTGATTTTTCCGCATCGGAAATATCGCCTTCGGGTTTGGGAATTTGCGGCAAATTCGGCAAAAGTTTTCCGCAAAATCCGCAAAAATTACTTTCCGTTAAATTTTCGTTTTGACACAGGGGACATATCATAACTATTCGTAACTTCTTAAAAATTCGACATTTTTTTTCTCGATTGCGGTCAGCGAAACCTCGTCAAATTGCGGGTTATACCAACTTTGACTCGTAAAATAATTTCGCAATTCGGGTTTTTTGAAACGGCGACCGTGCCGCGCAAAGATTTCGTTTCGCATAATCCGCAAATCCCAAGAAGATTTTCCTTCCAAATCGTTTTCGTCCAAAAGCCGCGTCGAACCTTCAGGATATTTTCCGGGCGTGGAAGAATCGGAAATTTCAGGCGTTTCCGAAGGTTTAGGCGTTGCCGTTGATTTCGTTGTTGCCGTCGGTTTCGGTGTCTCTTTGTTCTTGATATTCGTATTGGTTTCGGCGCGTTCGTCTTTTTTGGAAAATTGCCAAACTGCCACACCGCCAAGCACGAAAACCGCGCCCAAAAGCAATCCAATAACAACGTAAAGAAATTTGCCCGAAGTTTGCTCAACTTGCGGCGCAGACGGCGGAATTTGATACTGTGGCTGAGGTTGAAATTCCGGTTGATTCTGATATTGCTGTGTCGGCGCAATGTTCGGCACAACAATCGTCGGGATTTCATCTGTATAAATTTGCGTCGGCGCAGCTTCGGCAATCGTCAAAGGCGTGCCGTCTTCCAGACAAAATTTGTTTTCTGACGTAAATGTTCTGCCGCAAATCGGACATTGATTCATAATTTTGGTAGAAAATATTTTATTTATAATTCAATTTGAATAGACGAATTTCAAATCTTCATAGACGATTTTTGCCGCGCCGTCGAACATTTTTATCCGCATCGTTTTTTGTCCCGTATCTTGGTAATTGGCGGATTTCCAATGCTGGGTAAATTGTGCGGTTGCCGTGTCGCCTTCAATCGAGATGTTTAGATTTTCAACGCGCACGTCAATAATATTTTTCGCCATTTTCTCGCGGTCTTTCAGCCATTCCGCATAATTCATCTCGTTTTCGCTTCCGGTTTTGGTGCGTTTGATGCCCGAAAACGCGGTGGCATAACACGCTTTGTAATCATCAAAATTTGGCGTGTCCTGCGCTTTTTCCCAACGATTTATCAATTCCTGCACGGCTTCTTTCGTTAATGAGCTTTTTTCATTTGGTTGATTTTGAGCGACATTTGGAGTTTTGGTTTCTTCAATATTTCCGCCACTTTTTATCAGAAAAAAAACAACCGCTACCAAACCGATTATCGCTAAAGCCATTACCCCGATTACCGCAAACAGACTTTTGTTTGATTTTTCCGACACTTTCAGCGGCACGATAACCGTCGGCGTATCGCCCGAATATGAAACGGCGGAATTTTCCAAAACCGTGCCGTCGTTCAGACAAAATACGAGTTCATCGCTATAAGATTGTTGGCAGTTCGGGCATCGTTTCATTCGGTTAAATTCACCTGTTTTTCTTGCGAATGATAACCGATTTTTGCTCGAAAATCCAAATAAACCACGATTTGTTGAATTTTTTGCTCGATTTTTTGAAAATGGGTTTATAATATCGGTGAAGAAATGTTGAAAAACTATGATTTGTCCGAGTTGTCAAACAAATAACGAAAACCGAAATGTGTTTTGCAATAACTGCGGAACGCTTTTGAAAGATACTGATTCGATGGTCGGCGACACGAAATCGCCGACGCTGAGTTTTCAGTTTCCGCCCGAACAACCGCCGCACGTTGAAAATTCGGCGGCGTTTGTGGACGAAGAAGAAACGCCAACTGTTTTCGGTAGTCAAGTCGCGGCAAAAATTCCGCCTGCAACGCAAATGGCGCAACCGAATCCGCAACCGAACCCGCAACCGCCGCCGCAACCTAATCCGCCGCCGACACAAGTTTTTGCAACTACGAAACCTGCGGAAAATGTTCAGCCGAATCCGCCGGTTTTTAATCCGGTTATTCCGCCGCTTCCACCCGTTTCACAACCGAAATCAGGTAAAAGTCTAAGATTAGCTTTGGTCGCCGCTGTCGTGTTTATCGGGCTTCTGGCAATCGGTGTCGGCGGATATTTTATTGTTTCAAAACTTCTGAAAAAAACGGAAATTTTGCCGCAAACCGTCGGAATGTTTGTGCAGAGCAAGGACAAAGACAAAGTTGACGAAATCAAAAAACAGGATTTCACAAATGCCGTTGACGGCAAAGATAAATTGTTGAAAGACGAAGGTTTAACGAAAGTCGAGAACAATCAAAATTTGATATTATTTACAGACGAAAAAGAATTTAAAACAAGCGATTTGCGCCTCGTTCAACTCGACACGATAAAGCCGGACGGCAATCTCAAACAGATTGATTTTCAAACCGAATCAAATGCCGACAAAGCCGAAATCAAGCGCGTTAAACTTCCCGAAAATCTGGCAAACGGCAAATACGCTTTCGCGGTTTTAGAAGGTTTTCTAGATGATGGAAAACATAAATTTTGGGCTTTTCAAGTAACGAATTCTGACAAAGCGAATAACGATTCAATCTTGAAAACATCCACCGTTTCGCTTAAATCCAAAGACAAAAAGAAAGGCGACAAAACGCCCGAAACTCCGCCGACGGTTGAAAGTTACGTCTATCCGAAATCGAACGGGACGATTTTGCGCTCCGAACCGAGTTTGACGGCGAGCAAGGTTGATACTTTGAGCAGTTCAGATAGACTTTTTGTAATAAAAATTTCCGATAACACGACTGTTTGGCGCAAAATCACGGGATATTGGGCAAACGTCAAAACCGACGACGGCACAACCGGCTGGGTTTTCGCGCCGCTTCTCAAAAAATAATGAATCTGAGTTCAATAATTATTTTTTCAGCATTGAATTTAAGGCTTTATAGACGTTTTCCGTCATAATCACCGAGCCTTTCGCGTTTGGGTGAATGCCGTCGGACTGATTCAAATCTTTGTTAAGCGCGACATTTTCGAGCAAAAACGGCAGAAATTCGACTTTCTTTTCGGTTGCCAAATCGGGAAAAACCGCTTGATATTCGCGCTGATATTCAGAACCGACGGACGGCGGCGCAAGCATTCCGCAAAGCAAAACTTTGACGTTTTTCTTCTGGGCTTTTTCAATGATTTTTGCTAAATTTCGCTTCATATTCGCCACCGGCATCCGGCGAAGCAAATCATTTGCGCCGAGTTCGAGAATCAAAATTTCGACTTTTTCTTGCTCCAAAATCCAATCAACCCGTTCGAGTCCGCCAATCGAGGTGTCGCCCGAAACTCCGGCATTGATGACTTCCTATTGAAATCCATCGGCATCCAATTTTTGTTGCAGAAGATAAGGATAAGATTCTTTTTCAAGCAATCCGAATCCGGCGGTCAAACTGTCGCCGAAAGCAATAATTTTCGGGCGATTCGTTGTAATCTGCGGCGTTTTCAAAGGTTTCTTGCTGTCGCCGGTAAATTGTGCCGTCGAAGCCTCGCAAGCGGAAAAGACAAATGCCGAAAAAATAATAGCCAAAATTAAAAGATATTTCATAAATGCAAACTTTCTCACGTTCTAATCGTTTATAAGATGCAAATTTATTTCAACTTGTTTGCGCCTTTTTCGCAAGTTATGATTGAAAATGTTAGTTGTTCGTCGTTAGTTGTTCGTTGATTAAACTTTCTTTTGCTACTAACTACGAACAACTAACCACTAACCAACCTTTATGATTGAACTTAAAAATGTAACAAAAATCGTGCGTTCCGGCGTGGAAGATTTGACGATTCTCGATGATGTTTCTTTTACGATTCCCGACGGCGAATTTGTCGCCGTTACAGGTGCGTCCGGCAGTGGAAAATCAACGCTTTTGGGCTTGATTGCAGGTTTGGACGCGCCGAGTTCGGGCGCAATTTTGATTGACGGCGAAAACGTAACTGAAATGAATGAAGATGATTTAGCGACTTTAAGAAGCACAAAAATCGGATTCGTCTTTCAATCGTTTCATCTTATTCCCAGCTTAACGGCGTTTGAAAATGTCTTGATTCCGATGGAAATTCTTGGCTTGAAAGAAGCCAAATCTCGCGCTAAAACTTTGCTCGAACAAGTTGATTTAACCAATCGCGGACACCATTATCCAACCGAACTTTCCGGAGGTGAACAGCAACGCATCGCCATTGCCCGCGCTTTTGCAAACAGTCCGAAAATTCTTCTCGCAGATGAACCAACCGGAAATCTCGATTCAAAAAACGGCTCGCATATTTTCGATTTGATGACTGAATTGCACAAGCAAAACAATGTAACTTTGGTTTTAGTTACGCACGACCAAAATTTGGCGGAAACGGCGCAACGGCAGATTATTCTTAAAGACGGACGAGTTTTGAGCGACAATTTAAACCGCAGAGACGCAGAGACACAGAGTTTTTCTTAAATTTTCTCCGCGTCTCCGCGTCTTTGCGGTGAAAAAATATGAATTTTATTCTTAACTTAACTTTTCGGGAAATTCGCTCGTCGTGGCGGCGGCTTCTGTTTTTCTTTTTGTGCATTGCCATCGGTGTCGGTTCGGTGGTTGCGCTTCGTTCGTTGATTCAAAATTTGAGTCAGGCGGTTGGCGGCGATGCGCGGGCTTTGTTGACGGCTGATTTCGAGATTAGTTCGACAAACGATTTTTCGCCGATTGAGGTTCAAAAAATCGAAGATGTTTTAGGAAAATCAACAATTATCGAAGCCCGAAACGAAGCGATTACGACTTCGCAGATGGCGCGTCCGGTTGATGCGGCGAACGAAAGCCTTTCGTTTGTCGAATTAAAAGGTGTTGAGCCGCCGTTTCCTTTGGTCGGAAATTTCACGCTTACGGGCGGGAAACCTTTTGATTTCAGTCTTTTGGAAAACGGCGGCGCGGTTGTTTCGCCGCTTCTGCTCGATGATTTGAAAATCAAGGTAGGCGACAAAATCAAAATCGCCGAAGGCACTTTTGAAGTTCGTGCAACATTTGATGAAGAACCCGGCGGAACTCGCGGATTTCGGCTCGGACCGCGTGTGTTTATCGAGAAAAAATCTTTTGACAGCGTTGGAATCACGACCGGCGCGGGCAGAATTCGGCGGCAGATTCTTTATCGAACTTCCGAAAGTCCGGTGGAAATCGTCAAACAACTTCGCACAAGCCTTAAGGACACGATTTTGCGAGTTCAATCTTACCGCGACACGGAAGAAAATTTTAACGAACAATTTACGCGAACGGAAAATTATTTGTCTTTAACGGGACTTTTGATTTTGGTTTTGGGCGGCATTGGCGTTTGGAATGTGGCGCGAGTTTTTGTCGAGCAAAAACGCAAATCCGTCGCGGTTTTAAAATGTTTAGGCGCAAACGGAACAAAAATTATTACCGTTTATCTGTTGCAAATCTTGACTTTAGGACTTTTCGGAAGTTTTTTCGGCGTGTTCTTGGCGCAATGTTTTTTGTGGTTTGCGCGGACGCAATTTAACGATGCGCTTCCGACTTCGATGAAGTATTCGATTAATTTTTCGGTTGCCTGGCAGGGAATTTTGCTCGGCGTTTTGATTTCGCTGATTTTCTCGGCTTTGCCGCTTCTGCAAGTCAGAAATATCAAACCGCGTCTGCTTTTGCACGATGCGACGGGCGAGAAAACGCGGAAACTCGACACCACGAAAACGATTATCGGCGCGGTTTCGCTTATTGGTTTGCTCGTTCTTGCTGTTTGGCAAGCCGGTTCTTTGCTTGTCGGTGCATTTTTTCTCGTCGGTTTGGGTGTTACGTCTGTTTTTCTTTATCTTGCGGCGGTTGTTTTGACAATAATTTTGCGGAAATTTCGCGGTTTTAGTTCGTTTGCGATTACGCAGGCGATAAATTCGCTCTATCGTCCGGGCAATCAAACACGGATAATTTTGCTTGCTGTCGGGCTTGGCGCGTTTGTTGTTTTAGCGGTTCAATCTTTGCAATCAAATCTCGTGCGCGAATTCGATTTTACGCGCAATCAGACGCTTCCGAGCCTGTTTATCATTGACATTCAGAAGAGCCAAATCGAAGAAGTCCGCAAAATGCTCGAAGAAAAAACGGGCGAACCGGCGCAAACTTTGCCGACAATTCGCGCCCGAATTGCGTTTGTCAACGGTGAACCGATTGACCTGACAAACCGTGAAACGCGCCAACAGCAAGGACAGATCGGACGCGAATTTGCCGTTACATATCGCCTGAATCTCGACAAAAACGAAGAAGTTGTTGCCGGAACTTGGTGGAACGAAATTTCAGAAGTGCCGGAAGTTTCGGTCGAAGAAGATATGGCGCGACGTTTGAAATTGAAAATCGGTGATTCGATGACGTTTGATATTGTCGGCAGAAAAATCACGACTCGCGTTGCCAGCATCCGCAAAATTGATTTGCGAAACACGCGCACGGTTTTCATCTTTGTTTTCGCGCCGAATGTTCTGGAAAACGCGCCGCAAACCTTCGCCGCCAATGTCATCAAAAAACTGCCGGAAACCGAACGCCAACGCTTGCAGAGAAACTTGGTTGACCGTTTTCCGAACATCCAAATCTTCGACGTTGCCGACATCGTTGCGGCAGTTCAAAAGCTCGTCAATAACTTCGTTTTAGCGATTTCGTTTGTTGGAAGTTTTGTGATTTTGAGCGGAATTTTAATCCTTGTCGGCTCGATTGCGCTGACTAAATCGCAAAGAATTTACGAAAACGCCGTGCTGAAGACTCTCGGCGCAAAACGTCTGACACTTGCTTCAATTCTTCTCGCCGAATACGGACTTTTGGGTATTTTGGCAGGAATTATCGGCGCGAGTTTTGCGACTGCGCTCTCGTTTGGCGTTTCAAAATATGTTTTTGATATTGAATGGGAATTCGATTTAGGACTAACACTTCTCGGCGTGTTGGTTACAGCGATTTTGGTTATGGTCGTTGGCGCATTGGCGAGTTTTGATGTGCTTTTCCGAAAACCTTTGGCAACTTTAAGATCGCAATAATGCTTTTAACGCAAAGGCGCAAAGACGCAAAGGAAGAACTTTACAGATCTTTGCGCCTTTGCGTCTTTGCGCCTTTGCGTTAAAAAACTACTTTTCGTATTCAAACGGATGATTTGCCAGCACAACGCGCATATTGACTTGTCCGAAAAGCGTTTCCAGATACGCGCCGAAACGATGCAGAATCGGGACTAAATCTTTTTTGCTAGTGGTTACGAGAACTTCTTCGATAAATCTTTCAACTGTTTCCTTGTCTTTGTAAAACAGAAAACGCAACGCGCCGCTGTCGAAATTCGTGAGATTTTTATGAAGTTCGGGTAGCGGATATTTTTCAGGATTTTCTTCGGCTTTTTTGACTTCTTGCAGACTTTTCCAAAGTTCGCGGCGCAAAATTATTGATTGCTCTAATTTTGTTTTGATATTTGGGAAAATATCGAACGGTTGAACTTCCGGCGCGATGACTTGCGCGAAATTAATTAGAGTTAGCTGAAAACTGTCGTTCAAAAGTGCGAATGCAGTTTCGATTTTAGCGTAAATCAGTGGTGTTTGGCGAAGTTCGGAAAGTCCTGCGAGTTCGTGATTATAAACTTTTTTGAGTTCAATCGAAGCCGCATAACTTGCGCCGTCCAATGCGCCGAAAAGTGCGTCCGATTCGTCCGAAAATCGCAAAAGACGATTGTTGACATAATTCATCATTTCGCTTATTTGCTCACGAATACGCGAGAAAATCAAGAGCGAAGGTTTTAGCGGCTCGTGTTTTTTGAGCATTTTTTTTTCCACGCCGAGCCAATTTAAAAACTTTTCAAAACGGGGCAAAAAAAAAATTAAATCGGCTTCGGTTGAAAATGATAATTGTTTGGTTTCGAGAATTCGGCGCAAACCTTCGGGCAAAAATTGTTCGCCGGTTTTTTCCGCCGCAGAAATCAACTTTTCAAACGCTTCCGTCTGCTTAAATCTTTCCGAAAGCGAATTGCTCCACGCCGTCCATTCGCCGAATTTCAGCGGTGCGGCACGAAGAAGTCCTTCGCTCAAAAGAACCGCGTCTTTCAAAACTGAGGCTAGTTTGAAAATTTCTTCGGGCGAAACATCAAAATGCTCATCTTCGGCATCAAGATTTAATACATCGTCTTCCATCACCGATTTCTTGTCTTTTATAGCTTTGCCAAGACGGAAAACGATGCCCGAACACATTAGAAGCGTCGAATGCGTCAAATGAAATTCTTTCGTCCAATCGCGTGTTGAGGCTTTTGCACGGCTTTCGTCCGCCAATGAATGATTGCGAATGTTCAAAAAACTTTCCAATCCCGAAAGCCAGAGTCCGAGTTCAAACGCCAATTCATTCGCGTTGAGCGCGGGCGATAAATTTACGGCTGGCGTTTCCGCCGGTTTTATCAACGGCGGATTAGTCGGATTAAATGTCGAAGTTTCGATAACGGCAACGTTCAAGGCAGGTTTTTCCTCTCAAAAATTTATTGTCGGTTAGGAAGAAGATGAGCGCGGCAAAAATAACCGCTATTTAATTTATACCGCAAAATCGGGCATTTTGGCAAGAAAATTCATCTGTTATTTGTCTATTGTCTGTTGTCTGTTTATTTTTGGTATTATTTCATCAGCTTGAAAGATTTATGCAAAGACAATTTATAACTGACAATGGACAACGGACAACAGACAAACGGCAAATTTTAATTGCGACGAAAAATGTCGGCAAAGTTCGGGAGTTGGAGAAATTGCTCGAAGAGTCGGCATTTAATTTGCGGAGCTTGAACGAATTTCCTGATGTGACGGATGTCAAAGAAACGGGCGCGACGTTTGCGGAAAATGCGGTTTTGAAGTCGCGGGAGTATTCTCGAAAAACAAATCTTTGGGCTTTGGCGGACGATTCGGGGTTGGAAGTTGAAGTTTTGGATGGTGCGCCGGGAGTTTTTTCGGCGCGTTATGCGGGCGAAAATGCGTCGGATGCTGAAAAAATCGGGAAATTGTTAAATGAGTTGCAAGAAAAAGACAATCGAAGCGCGAGATTTGTTTGCGTGATGGCTTTGGCAAATGAAACGGGCGAAATAATTCATCTGGCAGAAGGAATCTGTGATGGAGAAATCTCGCTAAGTATAAGCGGAACAAATGGTTTTGGTTACGATCCGATTTTTATTCCCGAAGGTTTTACACAAACTTTCGGCGAACTTTCGGCAGATGTGAAGCGCGAAATAAGCCATCGGGCGCGGGCAATTCGGAAAATAATTCGATTTTTGCGGGATTTTTAGATTATCTCACTTGACCAACGCATTTTTCGCCTGTAAAATTCGGCATTTGATACTGTTTCTTATATGAAACGATTTCAAAATTCGGGGCGTAGCACAGCCTGGTAGTGCGCTCGGTTTGGGACCGAGAGGTCGGATGTTCGAATCATCTCGCCCCGACCAATCTACTATTGTTGGTTGGTAGATGAAAATCCCCGTAACAGTTTGCAATTATGCAAACAAAAATGTTAAATCAATTAGTATTTTTAATCACAAATAACTTTGGAGGTTACACAATAAATTATGGCAAAAATGACACAAACGGATATTATTAACGAATTGGCGGATAAAACAGGCTTGAAAAAAGCTCAAGCGAAAGAGTTCTTCGGCGCATTGGCAGCAATGGCAGCTTCGGAAGTTAAGCAAAACGGAGAATTTACTCTTCCGGGTTTCGGCAAATTGGTAAAAGCTACCCGTAAAGAACGTGAAGGACGCAATCCGGCAACCGGCGCAGTTATCAAAATCCCCGCCAAAACAACCGTTAAATTCCGTCTCGGTAAAGCTATGAAAGACGCTGTAGGTTAAACAATAGCTTTTTATATAGATTAAAAAGACTGCTTGAATTGAAAAATTCGACAGTCTTTTTTTCGTTTGTTCGCATTCGTAGTTCCTTCTTTAGACGGTTTGATTCTCAACGAAAAATTCGCCTAAAGAAGGAACTACGAACGAAAAGTTACAAAACTGTAAAAAAAAATGATGACAAACCGAAATTTTTCTGATAATATACTTTCATACGTTGGGGAATTTACCGATAGATACAATTTTTCAGCAACTTTTCAGTTGAAAATTACTTCTAAATAAAGAAAAAGAAAACAAATCTTTTTCAGCGAATTTGATTGCTTTGCAACAAATTTCACAAACTAACGTATTTGCTTTATTAATTAAATGAAGGAAGGAGAATATAACGTGGTAGGAGCAGCAAAACAAATGACTTTACAGGATAGAATCCTGCAAATTGACCATATTCAAGCGCGTCGTTTCGCAAAATTGAACGGCGCGGCGATGGAAATCGCAACGGAAGGCATCATCAGACATCTAAAGGCGTGTGCCAAAATGGATGTCAATCCCGATGCTTCAGCCGTGCGCGAAATCATAGATGACGCTCTTAACGGCAGAAGAGTTTTCGCGGAAACGTCTAACGATCTTCTCGCCGCATAATTTGGTTTTTATTTTTTTACAGCAATACATATTTTGACCGCCCTTATTTTCGGGCGGTCATTTTTTTTTGGTTTGTTAGTGGTTAGTGGATAGTTGTTCGTTGCAAAGAAAAAACAACGGACAACTGGCTAACGCAATCTAACGCGATAAAGTAAATAATCCCCGTGTGTTTCGGCTTCGCCGCGTTCATACCATTTGTCGAGGTTTGTGAAATTAACTTCCCAATCCTTTGGCACGACAACGTAGGAAAGAATTGTTTCCGGCGATGAGCGCGGGTTAAAATTTTGGAGATACGCGCCCATTTTTCGCGCTTCTTCATCAATTTCGCCGTAAGTCAAAGGTTTATATTCCGAATTTAGACGATCGGTGTGTCTGCCCCATCCGAAAAGCGCAATCATCGAAACGAAATCGCCGCGTTTGATTGATTCGGCAAGTTGTTTTTCGTTAATGTTTTGAAAATAGAGATATTGATAATAACGCTCTTTGTTTTCCTGCCACGTTACACCCGCGAAAACGTGCTGATGTCGCGCCCAAAGCACAGATTGCGGCGCAACCGTCGGCATATCGTCGCCTTGCGTCATCGAAAGCGGAAAAATCACCGATTTATACGGGTTTTGCTCTGTCTTTCCGAGTTCCGTCAAACGTTTTGCAACGGGCATTGATTTATCGCGTTCGATGTTGGCATCGTCCAAAATCCGCACCGTGTAATGACATTCGACAAAGCCCCAAACCGCCGCCAAAACAGCGACAACCGAGAAAACGACTTTCGGCATTAAGGTCTTAGACCAATCCGATTTTTTCAAGATAATTCCGATTGCTGCAACCAACGCCAAACCTGCGACATAATTTCCGATAAATACTTGATAATGAATCGGTTGAAGCGAACGTCCGGTGATGATTTGCTGATTGAAAACAATAATCGGGACGAGCGCAAATGAAATTACAAAAAGCGTTTCGCGTTCCTTTATCGAAATCTTTTTGAGCAAAATTCCAATCGCCAAAATCACCAAAACAAGAAAACTGATGTATTCGGGAACACGCCAAATGTCCGGCATTCGTGTATGGACGAGAAGCTGAACATCGTCCATCGTGTGCGAACGCTTTGAAAGCAAAAGCGCGTAGGGAATTAAGGCAAACAAACAACTTGCACCGAGCGCGAGAAAGGCTTTGAAATCGCGCCGAAAGCCTTCGGGACGCGCAATCAGCCACAAGATAAAAACCGTTCCAAGCCACGCGGCGGCGGTTGTCCAAGTATAAAAATACGAGAAAACTGTAAAAGCGAAACAGAAAGATGCAAGAACGCAATAGATTATTCGTTTGCGTTCATTTTCGCTGTTAATTAACAGCCAAACCAACGCTATCAAAGAGAAAAACGCGGCAAACGGCACGGCAGGAATATATCGGCGAAAAGCGGGAAAATACGGATAAGCATAACTCCAGCCGGTAATTTCGCCAATTGCGCCTTCGCCGGCAAAAATCGCGCCGCCCGCTAAGATAACGAGCGTTCCTGCCATTGCAAAAAGCGAATCATCGGTCAATTTTCCGACCAGCCAAAAACACGCGAGTGCAGCGAAAAATCCCGCAAACGCGCCGCCGAGTGTCATTGCCCAAGGCGCGTTTATACCCAAAATGCGTGCCGGAATCGCTAAAACGAAAGGCGCGGCAAATTGTATCGAAAACAGAGATTCTTCCTGAGGTTTTTCGGGGGAATCGTCGCGTCCGGTGTAAGGATCGTTTTTGCGTGGTCTGCCGTCAATCAATGCCTTGACGTAGGAAGCATAAGCAACTTCGTCAATGTCGTTGTAGGCGTAATGACCTTGCCAATCGTCGCCGCGCAGATAAAGCATCTTAAATTGCGGATAAAGCGTAAAGGCTACCAAAAAAATTCCGGCGATAATGCCGAATTGCCAGCGTAGTTTCATAGTCCCAAGTCCCAAGTCCGAATTTACCGATTGCAACGGACAAAAGAAATGACAGATTAACACAGAAAATATATTAGATAAAAAATGCAAAGGAAAAGATTATCTCAGGACTTGAGACTTGAGACTTGGGACATTAGACTTGAAATATGAATTTGAAAGAAAAAATAGTTGCTGATATGACGCAAGCAATGAAAGCGAAAGATGCAAATCGGCTGTCCACTTTGCGAATGGCGAAAGCCGCCGTGATGAATGAAGAAAACAAGCGCGGTGTCGGTGCGGTTTTGAACGATGACGAAATTACGAAGATTTTGACAACACTCGTCAAACAGCGCAAAGATTCTATCGCCCAATTTACCGCCAACGGACGCGCCGAACTTGCCGAAAAAGAGCAAGTCGAACTGGCTGTCTTAGAGGAATATCTGCCGCAAGCCGCTTCGCAGGAAGAAGTTTTGGCGGCGGTTGAAGCGGCAATAGTCGAAACCGGCGCGTCTTCGATGAAGGAAATGGGCGTGGTAATGAAAGCGGCAATTGCCAAATTGCAAGGCAAAAACCCCGATGGCAAAATGGTTAGCGAAACTGTTAAATCGAAATTGCAATAGGTTTTATGTCGAAAACTTGGCTTGAGAAAAAACAATGGCAAAGGGGGAAACGTGCGCTTGAACGGCAACTTGATTATCAAGAAAAAAAAGCGGAAATTCTGCGCGATTCTGAAACCGAAATTATGCTCAATGTTTTTTCCAAAGCGCGTGCCGTTCGCCAAAAACTCGAAGCCGTGAAAAAGATTGATGCTTCGGCGCGGATAATCGAAGTCGGAAGCGGCGCACACGGTTTGGTTTTCGGTTTCGGCGATGAATTAAGCGTCGGTATTGACCCTTTGGCAGTTGAATATAAACCGCTTTTTCCGAAATGGCAGTAAGATACAAATACAGTTGCGGCAATCGGCGAAGAATTGCCGTTTGAAGATGATTTTTTCGATGTCGTATTGAGCGATAATGTCATTGACCACGCCGAAAAACCTCTGAAAATTATCGAAGAATTAATCAGAATCTTAAAATCCGGCGGATTGCTTTATTTTACCGTCAACATTCATCATCCGTTTTACAATTTCGCTTCAAAGGCGCACGGCGTGTGGAATGCACTCGGAGTAAAATTTGAAAT
>CALMEH010000044.1 GCA_937863115.1 uncultured Acidobacteriota bacterium | reverse complement strand
GAATTGTTTCGCCTGTTTCGCGGTTAAAATTTATGGAAAATCAAACCGAAAAAACTCCGCCATATTCGTATTATGCACTTGGTTTGCTGGTGTTTGTCTATGTGATGAACTTTATTGATCGGCAGATAATCTACTTTCTTTTTCAAGACATAAAAAAAGAATTGTTGTTCTCCGATATGGAACTTGCTTTGCTCGGTTCGACGGCGTTTGCGATTTTCTACACGCTTTTGGGCATTCCGTTCGGGCGTTTGGCGGACAGAGGAACGCGGACGAAATTAATTGCGGTCGGTTTGGCAACGTGGAGCATATTTTCGGGGTTGACAGGTTTTGCCGATAGTTTTTGGACACTTTTTTTCTGTCGTTTAATGGTTGGTGTCGGCGAAGCAACGCTCGGTCCGGCGGCAATTTCGCTTTTAATTGATTATTTTCCGCCTACAAAACGCGCCACCGTAACGAGCATTTATTCGATGGGAATTGCTCTCGGCACAGGTTTGGCTCTGCTCGGCGGAGGTTATTTGAATAGTAAATACGGCTGGCGAAATGTTTTCTTTATTGTCGGATTTCCGGGTTTGCTATTGGCAATTTTGGTCTTTCTTATGCACGAACCTGTGCGAACCGTTCACAAAGCGGAAGAAAGCTATTCGAGCGCGGATTGGAAAAAACTTTTGTCGAATAAAGCATTTATCTATTTATGTTTAGGGTATGCTTTGCTGGGATTGGCGACAAATAATATGTCGGTTTGGGGCGCGGCTTACTTTAATCGTATTTATAATGTAAGTTCGGCAGATTTTGGGTTTTGGGCGGGAATTTTTGCCCTTTGCACCGGCGTTCCGGCAACGATTTTCGGCGGCGCGATTGCTGATTGGTTTCGACAAAAATCTCGCGGCGGACGAATGCCCTACGGCGCAATTTTATCGGCAGTTTCTTTTGTTTTGTGGCTCGTAGTGCTTTTTACGGACAATCTTTATGTCATCATTCCGCTTGTCATAATTATGCTTTTTGTGGCTCTCGCGTGGCTTGGCGCGGCGGCGGCGGACGCAACCGAAATCGCCGGCGTGAATTTGCGCGGTTTGGCAGTTGCGATTTATTTTTTTACCGTAAATTTCGCCGCGTTTCTTATTGGTTCGCCGCTTATCGGCAAGCTCAACGATCTTGCCGGAATCGTTACCAACCCGCAAACCGGCGCAACGGCAAACGCCGAAATGATGCGTTACACTTTGCTCGTCTGCCCAATTTCGTGTTTTTTGAGCGCGATTGTTTTATATCTCGGCAGTCAAACTTTAAAGAAAAGCGAACTAAATTAAACTTTCGCGTAAGTTAAACCTGTTTGATTTTGATATTTTCCGCCTCTGTCCGAATAAGAAACGGCGCAATCTTCGTCTGATTCGAAGAATAAAATTTGCCCGATGCCTTCGTTGACGTAAACGCGCAACGGCAGATTTGCCAAGTTTGCGATTTCGACGACCAATCTTCCTGTCCAACCGGCTTCGAGCGGCGTCGCGTTTACGAGCAGTCCGGCGCGGGCGTAAGTTGATTTTCCGATCGCCAAACCGGTTACGTTGCGCGGCATTCTAAAAGTTTCGACCGTCACGCCCAAACCGTAATGTTGCGGCGGCAGAAGATAATATTTCGAGCCATCGTTTGATGTTCGAACTTCGGGTTCAATCAAAGAATTTTCATCAAAACGCTTCGGATCAATTTCCAACCCATAAACGGATGAAAAAATGCGGAAACCGTCGTCTGCCAGACGCATATCGTAGCCATAGCTTGAAACTCCGGCGGAAATTATACGATTGCCGTCGCGCTCGCGCACGAGTTCGGACAAGAAAGGCGAAATCATTTGTTGTTCTTCCGCCATTCGGCGAAGCCATTGGTCTGATTTGATTGTCATAAATAAAAAGAAAAGTGATAAATTAAATTATCATTTTCCGTTGCGAAAATTCAAATCGTAAGTCAGAACGGGGAGCGATAGCGACTCGATGAAAATTTAAGCTAGTGTTCTGACTTTATGCAAAAAAAAGATGAAAAAAGTTGGCGAATTGGTGCAGGAATCGGTTGATTTTATGAACAGCGGCAATTACGGACGCGCCGTTTTGCCGTGTGCATTGGCGATTGAAGAAACCGTAAAAAAAGTTTTTGATAAAGAAGCGATTTCCGAAGATGATTTCAAACGCTTTTTGAAACAAAATTGGCAGATTATTTCTTTTATGGGAATGTCGCGGGCGTTGCCTCTGCCGTTGAATCTTCCGTTTGAATTAAAGCGCATTGTGCCGCAATTTAATGTTCACCACGGCGCGGAAGAAATAGTTTTACTCGTTTTACGCCAAACTATGCGATTTGGCAAAATTCCTGCCGAATTCGACTTTAATACGGGCGGAATTTTTGAAGTAAAACAGGGAAAACTATTTTTGCCGAGCGGTTTGGTTAACGGCTTATTGGGAAGCGTGATTTTTAACGAAGTCAACAAAGACGAATCTATCGGTGAAAAATATTGGATGAGCATTTCGGATTTCAAAATGTTCATCTCCGAACTCTGGGGCAGATACGATTTAGCCGAGCGGATACGGCGATTTTACCTTGATTAAGTAACCAAAAAAACGTAATAAAATATGACCTAATTTATCTGATGTTTCGGACAAAATCAATTATTTTTCCGCGCAAATCGGTGATTTCGATTGTAATTATATCAGTTTTTTTAAATGCCTCATTGATTTGATTCGGAGAATTGGCGACTGAATTATAAACGAGTATGAACTTGTAATCTGTAATTCGTGTTGCATTACAGATTTCCCGCACCTTTTCACGGTTTTTGATAATTTCACTAATTTCATTTCGCCACTCGTCAACCAATCGCCCTGATTTACATTCCACGAACAAAAATTCATCCCCAACCCGCGCTAACACATCAATTTCGCCGTGAGAAAGTTTAGCATTCGCCGTCGAGTTATAGCTGACCAACGGATAAATTTCGTAATCAACGCCGAGCCTGTAAAATTGGTCAAGCAAAGTTTGATAAACATATCCTTCAAACCACACTCCCGTAATAAGATTTGTGTAATTCGAATCGAAGGTGTAAATAAATTTAACTCTTGTATTTGGGTTTTTTAGGTATCGTAATTTTTTAATATCTATTTTTTCCCATTTATTATCCCGATAAATTCCGACGGCGAGGTCTAAAATTACCTGATGCTTTTGTAAAATGTCGAAAAAATCAAGCAGATTTCCGCAATATCGAACAACGGTTTCAAATTGGCTTTTGTTTTGGCTTATCGCCTTTTTAAAATCAGCCCAAGAACGCTCGATACGCTTAAAATCGCGCACCATCGCTTTTGATATTGCTAATTCGATTTCATTAAATTTTACTATTTTAGATATGTCTATGGCGGCTTTATAAAAGTCTTTAATAGTTGTCGAATGCTGCTTTAATTCATCATATTGAGGTGTGTTGGTTTTAATCACACCCGGCGGTAAATTGTTCCAAAATTCGAGGTTATTTGAACGAAGCATTTTTTCATCGTCAAATTTTGTTAAATCAATGATGTTACGGTTAATTAAAGTCAGTTCATCCGACAGACTTTGAGCCGTTTCAAAAACCTTGTTTAGAGTTTCGATGCTTCCCGCTGGAAGGTTTTTTGCAGTTTCGCTTTCAGAAATACTTTTGAATAACTTGAGAGATTGTTCTATCCTTTGCAAAATATTTGCCATTACAGTCTTTTTTCCTTTATAGTTTTTTACATCATAAATCCTAAATCCGAGGTCGAAAAATTGTTGATATTCGGGAAAGCGAGCGGAATATCGGCTTCTGCCAAACCATACCAACGCGCCAGAGTTGCGGCGTATTGTTCGACGGAAACCGACGGAATAAATCTTCCGCGAGCGTCGGCATCGTCGGGTCCGCCGTTGACTAGCGTTGGAACAAAAGTTCCGTTTGAAGTCGGTCTGCCGTAGAAATCTCCGCCGCGAACTGCGCCGCCGATGACGAAAAGCGGTCCGCCCCAACCGTGGTCTGAACCGACATTGCCGCCCGAACCTGCCGGGTTGAATGTGCGATTGAAATCGGAAAGCATAAAGGTTGTAACTTGCGACGAAATTCCTTGCGCGACAGTTTCATCGTAAAACGCTTTGACAGCGTTGCTGACCTGCGTAAGCAAATTGTTATGCGGCGTTAGTTGGCTTGTATGATGGTCAAAAGCACCGAGTTCGACAAAGAAAATTTGTCGGCTCATATTCAAATTCGTGCGAAACTTCAGAAGTTTTGCTACTTGCGCGAGTTGATTGCCGAGCGATGTTGACGGAAAAGTTACGGTCAAAGTCGGATCGGTGCTGAGTTGTTGACTGACGTTGACGGCTTGTTGCGTCAAAATGCTGGCTTGCTGAACCATCGTGTAGCTCAAATCTTGCGTTCGGATATTATTCATCGCCGTGCGCCGTGCGAGTTCATCGGCGGCAGTGCCGAATCCGTTAAGAGCTAAAACTTGGTTGAGCGGTGTCGGCGCGGCTGTAACCGTCAGCGGAGAAGTGTTTGCGCCGATGTTGAAAAGCGTCGCGCCGGCAATCGAAGTTACCATCGGAATTCCGCCGCCGGGATTGAGCGTTTGGGTGCGGTCGGCAACTCGTCCGCCCCAGCCGGTTACGGATTTGTAGCTTGAAATCGCGGTTCGCGCCTGTTCTACTTGGTCAGGATGCGAAAAAAGTTGATATGGACGTGGCGCACCATTTTGATAAGTCGTGCGCGTCAAAGGTTGAACAAGACAGCCGACATTGGCAACGACTGCCATCTTTCCTTGTGCGAAAAGCGGATGAATCGCGCTTAAAGCCGGATGCAGTCCATAAGTTTGTCCGCCCATCGAAGGCGGCGTAATCGGCAGGAGACTTCCTTGCGAAAGTGCCAAACCTTGCGCCTGACGCGCCGCCGCATATTGCGCGTAACCTGCTGTATAAGTTGGAACTACCGAATTATTGCCGTCGTTGCCGCCGTTCAAAAAGATACAGACCAACGCTTTATAATCGTTGCCTAAATCATCGGTTTCTTCGCGCCGTTCACGCGCCAAAACGTCAACCAACCCGAAATGACGCATCTGCGTCGCCACTGCCGTTAAACTCAATGCCCGGCACGATTTTTTTAGAAATTCACGTCTGTTGTCTTTCATAATTCTCCTGAGTAAATAGTAAATAGTGAATAGTGAATAGGAAATAGACTCTGACCATTCACTATTTACTATTTACCATTCACTATCTTTGCACCTGATATTGCGGCGAAGTCGTTACCAAATAAAGCGCGGTTCGGGCGCGTTTCAAAGTGTTTGTTGATGTTACGGCAGTTACGGCGTTTAAGATTTCCGTGCGGACGTTTGCGCTCATTCCGCCGTTCATCAACTCGCGGTTGAGTGTGTCCACAAGGCTCACGCCGCTCGTGTCTGCCGCAACTAAATTTTGCAATCTGGTCATATCAATCCGTGTTCCGCAAGGGAAGTTTGAAGCTGCACCCGTAACGGCATTAATGCCGCCGCTCGTGGTTACATTCGGCGGAATAAATTGATTGACCGCGTTCGGACGTTTTAATGCCGTTCCGGTCGAAAAAATCTGAAATTCGGGACCTGAAAGCGGCGTGTTCGGAATGATATATTCCATCGGATAATAATTGAAAACCGTCGGCGGATTCCAAACGTCTTGGTCAATCGGTTGCGTAACCGTATTGATTGCGCCGTCGCTTAAACCGTTACAACTTGCGGGAACGGTGATGTTGTTGTTCGCCGTCGGATTAAACGGGCGAAGCAGATTTGTAATTAACTGAACCGGTTCGCGCAATTTGCCGTAATTCGGATCGGTTTTGATGTTTCCACGCGCTTCGGGATCAAGCAAAATCGCCCGAACAACGGCTTTCAAATCGCCGCGAACGCCTTGCCCGTTGTTGCGGAAAACCGCCGAAATGCGCCCGACGTAAGCGGGAGTCGGATTGCTCGTAACCATTTGTTGAATTAATAATTTGCTGATAAACGGCGCGGTATTCGGATGATTGAAAATATTATCCAGCGCGTTGTCCAAATCTTGTTCAGGGGTTTGTCCTGCCGGAACAAACGGTGTTGCGCCCTGATAATTCAGCAAGTTTTTGGTAGAAGTGTCGTGATTTGCCGGAAAAACAATCATCGGATCGCGGAAATTGACGATGCCGGGAACGGATTGCGAATTTGGACAGCCCGTATTGCAATACGTCCAGCCCGTAAAAATTTTTGCCAGATTGACGATGTTTTCTTGATTATAAGTCGGAATACGATTGCCTTGTCCGTCGAGCATCGGCGTTCCGTCTTGGTTGAGCATATCGAGTCCGATTGAAAAAAGTTGTAAAATCTCGCGGGCATAGTTTTCGTTCGGATTTTGATTGGTGCTGATCGCCATATCGAGATAAGCTCCCATTGCCGGACTGAGCGTCATTTCTTCGAGCAATGTTCGATAATTTCCGAAGGCATTTTTATCCAAAATTTGAATATACGGCAGCATCTGGCTTGGCTGTCTGAGTGTTCTGCCCGAAACGACGAAAATTTGGTGCAAAGACCACGAAACACGGCGGCGAAGCTGTTGTTCTTCGTTATAAAGCGTTTCCTTGAAAAACCAATTTTGCAACGGATACATCGTGTAATTGTCGCGGAAACAGGTTATCGGAACATCTGTCGGCTGTGTGTCGCCGTCGCATGTTGGAATCGGATTTGTCGGTCGCAGAGGAAATTCGGGATAAGTGAAATTAAGAAACGCGGTTTCGTCCATTTGTTCGGTCAGCCAAGTGCTGTAACCGACGCGGCGAATGCGAAATTCGAGCGCGGAATTGATGCCGAAAGTTGCTTGTTGCATAAAGCGCACACGGTCGCCCGTCCAAGGAAAATCGGCACGGTTTTCGATGCGCGTTTTGCTGGTCGGCGCGTCCGTCAGAGGCATCGGAGTCGGCGTTGCGCCATCGTCGTCTTTGATTTTTCCGCCTTCAAAACCGACCGAAAGACGGCAACGATTAGAAGACATTCCGCGCCACGTTACGCGCACGAGAACATCGCCCAATTCGTTTAATCCGCCAATACGAACCGTCAAAGCATAGACATTTTTGCGCTCTTGTGTGCGTTCAAACGAAACGATTTCGAGTGGATAACGATAATAATTTGCATCTTGAAACTCAACACGAAAAGCGTTCGCGCCTTCGTTTTCGAGCAAATCTTTAACATTCGTCAGATAAAAAGTAACCGTATTTTGCCGCGCCGGATTAACAATTTTCACGGGCGAATCCGCACCGCGTTTGCCCGTAACGGTTGCCAAAACGCGCGTCGAACCCGCTTCACTAATCAAAATCGGCGCATCTTCCGGCAAAGCGAACGCAAAAGCATTTCCCCAAAACACCAAAAGACACAGCAAAACCGCCCCGAACATCAAACGCGCAAAACGGCGGCACATATTAAAATCAGATGACATAATCTTTACTCCGAAGATTCAAAGGTAAAACAAAAATTCAACCGAATTTGTCTAAATTGCAATATAAATATACCTTAAAGCCGCGCGATTTGAAAACCGTTTTGCCGCCAAACCCATGTTAATTTTGCAGTTTTTACATTTCTCGAAATAGAATAGGCTTGATTTAGTGAGTTACCTTAAGTGATGTGAGATTTTTTCGGGCTATGCCCGTTGGTGTGCGGAAAGGCTGTGTCTTGTAAAGTGCGGCGGAATCTTTTTGGCAAACACACCGCGAATTGAGATGGTCAAGTTTTAATGGACAAA
>CALMEH010000043.1 GCA_937863115.1 uncultured Acidobacteriota bacterium | reverse complement strand
AAAACAATCGTATTTCCATCCGGCGAAAATGAAGGTGTGCGCGTTCGTTTCGTGCCTTCGGTTACAGCTTCGTTTTTGCCGACGATTTGCATTTTAACCGGATCAAATTCGGCGCGATGAATGTTTTCGATGCGCGAACGACGGACGTAAATCAGATTTTTCCCGTCTTTTGAAAGCGTCAAAAGCCAACTTTGCGCCGGAGTCGAAGAAAGCGGTTCAGGCTCGCCGTTCGGTTTGCCGCTTTTTTGGTCAACTTCGATGCGCCAAAGACTCGCCGCGCCATTACGATTACTGCAAAAATATATGAAGTTTCCTTCGGGCGACCAAACCGGACTCCAATCAAAAGCAAGATCATTTGTAATTTGCACGGCATTGCCGCCCTCAATCGAAATTGTCCATAAATCGCGTTGGTTTTTTTCATCCCTCGAATAAAAAACGAGCCGTTTTCCATCAGCCGAAAAATTCGGCTGAAGCACAGGACGATTTGTGTTAATTTGCCGTTTTTCGCCGTTCAGATTGACAATCCAAAGATCGCCCGGACGACTTCCGGCAAGCGGATCGGCAAAATCCGCTGTGCTGAAAGCAATTTCTTTGCCATCGGGCGACCAAGCAGGCGTGAAACCGAAATCGGTCAAACGTCTGACCGATTCGCCGGTTGCGCCCATTACGAAAATGCCGCCGCCGCCACGCGAAGAACGAAACGCAATCTGTTCGCCATTTGGCGAAAATGCGGGTTGTTTGTCATCCGTCGGTGAATCTTCTGTTAGATTTTGGGCATTTGTGCCCCCGATTCTTTGCCAAAAAATGTCGAGATTTCCTTTGTTGTTGCGTGTATAAAGCAAAACTTTACCGTCGGGCGAAATGTTCGGATAACTTTCTTCTCCTGCGTAATCGGTTAATTGTGTTGAAACGGCATTGTTCCAAACAGAAGCCGGCGTTTTTGTTTCCGCAAACTTCCAAAAATAAATCGCACCGGACAAAATTGCCAAAAGTAAAACACCAAACGCCGGAATTAGATAATATCGTGCTTTCGCGCTTTCTTCTCTTCGCGCTTTCTCAGAAAGCGAACCGCTTCGAAGCGATGGCGAAGAATCAACTTCGCGTTTGGCACGTTTCAAATCGGCACGAAAATCCGAAGCGGTTTGATAGCTCAAATCAGCATCTTTTTCCAATGCTTTGACAAGAATTTGATCAAGTTCAGGCGAAATTTCATTATTTATTGAACTCGCAAGCGGCGGTTCGTTTGCCAAAATCGCTTGAAAAGTCGCTTGCCTGTTTTCTTTTTTGAACGGATTGATGCCGGTCAGCAATTCGTATAAAACAACGCCGATGCTCCATAAATCGGTGCGATGGTCAACATTATCATCAGAAACCTGTTCGGGCGACATATACGCCGGAGTTCCGATGATTACGCCTTTTGCAGTTGCCGTAAAATTTTTCATCGTCCGCAAATCAATTTCACTCAATTTCGCCAAACCGAAATCAAGAATTTTTACATAACCATCGGGGCGAACCATTATATTTTCGGGTTTGATGTCGCGGTGAATAATTCCGCGAGAATGTGCGGCGGCGAGTGCTTCGCAGGCTTGGATTATAATGCCGAGCGTGTCTTTTATTTTCGACTTACTGCCGATAAGTTCACGCAGAGTTTGACCTTCGACATATTCGGTAGCGATAAAATTGATGCCTTCAAAAGTTCCGACATCGTAAATTGTTACAATATTCGGATGATTTAGGGCAGAAATCGCTCGCGCTTCCATCTGAAATCTTTTCACGCGCTCATCGTCGGTCGTATATTCGGAAGGCAGAATTTTCAACGCAACTTTGCGGCGCAGTTTTTCGTCTTTGGCGAGATAAACTTCCCCCATTCCGCCTGCGCCGAGAAGTTTTTCGATAACGTAATTGCCGATTGATTTATTGATTAGATTTGCATTAAAGACAGCGGTTTCTTCGTTTGCAAGATTTTTGGCGGCAATATTCATCGCCGATTTATTGAGAAAACTTTCGGTTTCTTTGTTGGCATTCAAAAGACTCAAAACTTCGCGCCGCAAATCTTCATCACCGTTTGTCCGCGAAGAAAGAAACGCTTCGCGGTCGGCTTCGGGCAAATCCAAAACCGCATCGAAAAGTTCGTCAATTTGTTTCCATCTGTCGGGAGTCATCATTCATCATTCCGAAGAAAGTTCACGATAAAGCCAAGCCTTTGCTTTTTGCCATTCGCGCATCACGGTTATTGGCGCGATTTTCAAAACTTCGGCGGTTTCTTCGACCGAAAGCCCGCCGAAAAACTTCAGTTCGACGATTTTTGCCTTGCGCTCATCAAATTTTGTCAATTCTTCCAGAGCTTCATCAAGCGCAACTAAATCCGCATCTTTTTCGGTTGAAACGACAAACGCTTCTTCCAAAGAAACGTGTTGCGCCGCTTCTTCATTTGAAATTTTCGGACGTTTACGCGCAAAATCAACTAAAATTCTTCGCATCAATTGCGCCGAAACACCGAAAAAATGTGCGCGATTTTCCCATTTTGCCGATTTCCAATCTATTAGACGCATATATGCCTCGTTGACCAGCGCGGAGGTTTGCAACGTATGATTTTCGCGCTCGCGCCGCATATAATTTTTTGCAATGCGATAAAGTTCGGCGTAAATGACAGGCGTAAGTTCTTCCAACGCGGCAGAATCGCCGCCGCTCCATTTTTGGAGAAGTTCGGTAACATCATGATTTTCAGCCGGAACCGACATTTTTTTTATTTGCTTCACTAAATTTAGCACAATTTAGCAGAAATCGGAAAATTGTTTCAAAATTGATTTATTCGATATATGGTTCTTGCAGAGTCGCCGAAAACAGCATCAGTTTTGATACACTAGACGCTCATCTTTCACAATTCACTTATCACATCTCACTTATTCCGTATATTATCGCATTTACTTTCGGAATAAGTGGGAGGTGATAAGTGATAGATAAAATTCGTTTCCACCGACGCGCGCAATAGCTCAATTATTCAATAGCAAGAAGCCAAACATTCGATTCGGTTTTGCTCAAAGTGTAATAAAATGTTGAATTGTCCGGCGAGATGAAGAAGGCGTTGACCGAATCGTTTTCGGGTTTGAAGATATCTTTGCTTTTTTTCGTTTCTGTGTCGAGCAGGTAAATGACGTTGTTTTGGCGAAAAAGAATCTGCCGATTGTTCACAAAAACCATCGCTCCGAAACTTTCGGGAAACTTTTGTCCGTCAAGCACCAAACTGCATCGAGAATCTCGTCAATTTGTTTGAAGCGTTCAGCGTTCATAAGGTGAAAAAGTGAAAAAGTGAAAAAGTGAAAAAGTGAAAAAGCAGGGGACTACACAAATCTGACTTTTCCGTTTTTTCACTTTTTCACCTTAATTGGTGATAAAGCCAAGCCTTAGCTTTATACCATTCGCGGCGGATGGTCATTGGGGAAACCTGCAAGATTTCTGCCATTTCTTCAGCCGAAAGTCCGCCGAAAAATTTTAGTTCAACGATTTTTGCTTTGCGTTCATCGAGTTCGGCAAGCGCGTCCAAGGCTTCGTCGAGCGCGACTAAATCCGCCGATTTTTTTGTCGTTATCGTCAAAGCCTCTTCTAAAGAAACTTGTTTGACGGCTTCGCTCCCGGAACTTTTCGGGCGTTTTCTTGCAAAATCAACCAAAATCCGCCGCATCAGTTGTGCCGAAACGCCGAAAAAATGCGCCCGATTTTCCCACCGAGCGGTTTTCCAATCAATCAGACGCAAATAAGCCTCGTTGACCAAAGCGGTTGTTTGCAAAGTGTGTCCGTCGAGTTCACGGTTCATATAGCGTTTGGCAATGCGGTGCAATTCCGCATAAATCAACGGAGTCAACTGCTCCAACGCCCCGGCATCACCGCCGCTCCATTTCTGAAGCAATTCGGTAACTTCGTGTGTGCGCGTTTCAGACATTTCAGTTCATCAAATTTATCACAAATCTGTCCGAAAGAGAATTTTCTTATTTTTGATGAACAGTTTTCTGCTTTTCAAACGCATTTATGATTGAACGGTGAAAAAAATCGGGACAAAGATAAATGAAATAAGGAGCAAAAAGATGAGTATAAGAGGTTCTGTTGGAGCTAAAAAAGCGAATGGTCAAAAATCGGAAAATTATCCTGAGGATGTATTTTATGTTCGGGTTTGGCTCAATCGCCAAATTTTGTGGAATCCCATATTTAAAAAAGCTGGCTTCAAGAAACAACTATCTACGATTATCGCTATTGCGGACGAAAAAGAAACAATTCAAGCGATTAAAGCATTTCAAATGTATATACTTAAAATCCAGAATCCGCCCGGGCGAATAGATCCAAGTAGCAGAACCATGGAAATGTTGGAATTCAGCGGAACTCCAGGTTATCTGAATCCTGATGACTTTGCTACTAAAGAAGCTAAAACTGATTTAAAACTAATTGCAGTCTCTAAATCTAACCTCTTATTACTAGATTTAAAGGGAGAGATTAGATGTATGGTAGATATGTTGCTAAACAATCCTAATGTAGATGATAGGTATCTTGTAAATAGATTCTACGAAGGAGAATCTCAAAGAGTTGACCCTCGAATGGAGCAATATATCAAAGATGCCAACCCAAGCATACCACCGCCGCCCATTAACTTTGAGTATAGACTCAAAAACCGTTTAATAAATGAAGAAGAAAAGTATCTTACAACAGAATCTTTTTTCAAGTTTATTGTGCGCCTGGCTATGGAAATTCATTCAGGTTATACAGCTCATTTTACCTTTACAGGAAAGCATACGCTAAGTCTTAGTCCATCAAATAATGGTCAATATGCGGCTTCAAAAAATGTTGAAGATTGGTTCAAAGCTCGCTTCGCTGACAAAAACAGTATCTATTCTTGCTTTCCCAGCTTACTTACCGAAACTAGATCATATGGTGATATTACGAGTTTGGACGATTGGAAAGGGTATTGGAATGGAACAGGAGATATGATGAATCCATTCAAATAGCCATCTGAATTATCAGCTGTTTCCGTGCTTGCTAAAATTATCGTAAATTTATTTTACTGCGCTTCGGTGAAAAGTTTTTGGAAAACTTATTTTTGCAGAATCTTAAACTTGGCGCACGTCCAGCCTTTTTGTGTGGAACACAGGTTCATTTAATTCCCAAAAATCCTGCCCGTAATTTTTTTAAGCCCGAATGATAGTTTTTTCTCAAAATGAACGCATTAGTAAATGTAAGGCGAAAAAAAACGCCGAAATATTTATAAGATTGGAGCGATTATTTTTATGGACAACTATTATTTATACAAATTATTTCCGGCGGAAGGGCAAATTGACCCGTCGGCTTGTTGGGCGGCGTGTTTACGTTGGTGGATGTTTGCAACGCAATCAATTGTGAAATCGCAGATTGACATTCTTTCGCTTTATGATGCGAGCGAAGATGACGGAACAATCAGTAATAAAGTGATTCAGCAAATCATCAATGACCCGCAATGGGGAATGAAGCAGGAAAAACCGATTGCCGCGAACAAATTTACCGCGTCGAAGTTGAAAAAAATGTTAGCACACGGTCCGGTTTATGTCGGCTACACCGAAACTTCGGGCAAGAAAAAGCACGTCAACATTATCTATGATATGGAAACAATCAACGGTAATACGCGGGTTGCCGTAATGGAGCCGCAAGCCATCGAAAAAGAAGATTGGACTTACGATGGCGAACATCAAATGAAAAATTTGCGACAGTTTAATGTGTTCGGCACGGTTTATTGCGGTTCTTTGCGAAAATAAGGTGGGAAAAACGTGGAGTTATGACCAGGGATTGCGATTCTGCAAAATTCAATTTTCAGAATTGAATTTATAACAAATCCGCTTCGATAAAATTTGCGCGGGCTTCTTCCGAAAAAAGCCTTTCGCGGCTGTAAAATCGGAGCGGATAATCTTTGTCGAATTCGGCGTTTAATTCATTGCTGATTTCGATGATTGACGCTCCTTTTTTAGATTTTCTAAAATCATCAACCGTTTTCAGCCAAAAAACGGTTAGCGTTTCGTGATACGGCATTTCTTTGATTAAATCAACGCCGAAAGATTTCAAAAGATGAAAAATGCCTTGGCGCATTTTTGAATAAGCCGTTTCGTAATCGTGGTTTGAAAGATAAAAAAGTGCGACTGTCAAATGTTCGGCGTGTCGCCAATCTTCGCGGTTTATCGTGCCATTTTCAAAGGCTTCGACGAGTAATAAAATTTCATTTTCCTTACTGTAAATTCTCATAATTTTTTTCTCCAAAAAAATAAAAGGAACGAAGCTGGTTTGCCTCGTTCCTTTTATTTTGAATGCTTATAATAACTTAATCCGCCGCTTTTTCCAAATTAAAATGCTCAATAATTTTCTGTGCTGACAATTCGGCTGAAAGATTTGAATTATCAATAATCAAACTTTCCCGATTCGTTACGGGTAAAAACAATTCATATTTTTCCCACATTTTCAGCAGACCTTCAAGACTTCCTACTTTTTCATATTTTTTGCGGGATTCTTCCAAAACACGCCGTTCAATAAGAGATTTTTCCGCCACGAGAAGCACAAAACAAATTTCGCCGCCGTTTTCTTCAACGACCCGTGCAATTTCTTCAATATGTTCGTCATCTTCGGTTTTCGCATAGCAAAAAGTATAAATCAAATTGACGTTTTCGCGTGCGGCTTCGGCGATGGTTTCAACGCGGAAATTATGCACCAATTTCCAAAACGGAGCTG
Source organism: uncultured Acidobacteriota bacterium (assembly GCA_937863115.1). Taxonomy (GTDB): domain Bacteria; phylum Acidobacteriota; class Blastocatellia; order Pyrinomonadales; family Pyrinomonadaceae; genus CALMEH01. The sequence goes on along the minus strand of CALMEH010000043.1, from coordinate 2,998 downwards.
TTCCGAATTCAAAAACTGGCTTGACTGCCGAAATCGTCAGATGATTATGAAAAACCTTAAAATCGGTTAATTTCGCAATTTCGTTCGCAGTTGTCAATTTCCCGACGGCTGGCGAACCGTAAATTAAAATCAGTTTCATCTTTTTCTCCTAAAACTGAATAACCGAAAATATTTATATGCCTGGGAACGCACGAAAAAACAGAAAATTTTTTTGCATTCTGTGTGTAAGAGAAAATCAATCTGCAAGCGAAGCTACGATGATTTGTTTGGGCGAAATTTTCGTAAATTCCGAACAATCGAAATCGCCGAATTTGGCTTCGACTTTAAAGCTGTTGTATTGGAAAATTGCATCGAGTTCTTGCGGAAAAAATTGGCGCATTGTAAAAGAAACAATTTGTTCTTCTTTGTGAAACTGATTTTTATAATGCCAATTTATATGGTTGATTTGTGTTGCTGAATCGTAATTTACTGTTGTATGAATGACAAGCCAACCTTCATCGGTGCGATATTCGCCGACAAAAAAACGCTCGTGCGGATTGCGATTTAATAGTTGAATCGAAGGATTAAAGACTTCAACGATAAAACGTCCTTCGGGTAAAAGATGACGCTTAACTGAAGCGAAGCAAGAAGCAACTTCTGCGACGGTTTTGAGATGTTGAAGCGCGTTTCCGGCGATAAAAATCAGACGAAACTTGCGGTTTAAATCAAAATCGCGCATATCGGCATTGTAAAGATTCGTTTCAATATTTCGGGTTTCAGCTTTTTCCTGCGAAATATTAAACTTTTCCTCGAATTTTTCTGTGCCGGAAATGTCAAAATCGTTTTCAGACAGCGTTACGAGATAATTTCCAGTGCCGCTGGCAAGTTCTAGAACAGGTTGACCGAATTTTTCGATGGCGCGTTCGTAAAACGTGATTTGCTCGCTTTCGGGAGATTTGTTGTGAACCAAATCATAAAGCCAAGCCTGTTCGTAAAAATTATTCACTGAATATTTCCGATTTTCGATTTTTGATTGGTTACTTATTCAATCAAAAATCGAAAATTCTATGCCGCAAGTCTAATTTCTGCTTCCAAATCTTCGTCCATAAACAGATATTTTTTCCATTCGGGACGCGATTCGGCGTAATGACAAAGCAGAACGTGGTCTAAGCCCAAACGCAGAAGTTTTTGCGAAGTCAGAAGCGGCATTCTGGCTTGTTCGGGCGTTCGATTTCCTTTGCGCTGATTGCATTTAACACACGCGGAAACAAGATTGTGCGGCGTGCTTTCGCCGCCTTGGGCGCGTGGCAAAATGTGGTCAAGCGTCAAATCTTTGGCGTGTTTGTGTTCGCCGCAGTATTGGCATCGGTAACGGTCGCGGATGTAGATTCGCGCCCGTTTCATCGTGGTTTCTTGTCGGCGGCGTTTGACGTGAACGTAATTACGCAAACGCACGACCGAAGGCACCGGAAATGTCGTCGAAGGCGAATGCAAAACATTTTCGCCGTCGTTTTCTTCAACTGTTAATTTGCCCGAAAACCACATACAAATTGCTCGTGCTACACCAATCGTGCCGAGCGGTTCGTAAGAAAAATTTAAGAGCAAAACTCTACCCGTTATCAATGGAATCACCTCCTTAAAGTGTTGTGTTTATTTGATGAACTCAATACAAATCAAGATGCAATCGCAATATTTTGTGCCAGATGGTAATACTGCCACTATATTAACTGATTTGTATCCAATTTGTATATGAATTTTTTGTAAATTTCAGAATTTTGTAATTTTCTGAAAAATAATTTGCAAGATAATTTTCCTTCTCTCGTTCTCTCAGACACAAGCCGGTTTGTGACTTAAAAAAAACTAGAGAGGAAAGTATGAAAAAATATAAAAGTTTGAGAAATATAGGTTTATCGTTTTTGTTTGTCGTGTTGTTTGGTCTGGGAACTGCCTTTGCGCTTCCGCCGCAACCGCCAAATTTGCGTGTTTTAATGCAAGGTCCGGCTTCGTCAATGGTCAGATCACCGTATGTTTATACGGTCGAAGTAAAAAATATCGGCGGCTCGACTGCTTCAAATGTAACCGTCGTGGTTGATTTGCCGGAAACGAATACGAGTCCACAGAAATTTATTCTCGGAACAATTTCGGGAATTGATTCGCGGTGTCAGGTTGTTGCACGAAAATTAAATTGTGCTTTGGGCAATATCACCAAATCGGGACCGGGACAAACAAAAGTTTTTACGTTCACTTTTGCGTTTCCGATTTCGACGCAAACCATTCAATTCAGAGCGACGGCGGCAACGACAACAGCAAACGAAACTAACGCATTAAATAATGTCGCTACATTTACGCCGATTCCAACTTATGCCACTAATCAATTAACTTCGGCAACGGTTTTAATTACGAGCTGCACCGGACGCGGGTTGACTTCGTTCTTTGAATGCGAGATGTTTCCGAGTTCGCAACAATCGAATGTTTTTGAACTAAACGGTGATAATTCGGTTACATACCAAGGTCAATATGTCGGAACCTGGGATCAATTTACATCAAATCAACAGTTGCATTTATCGCTTTCAGACGGAAACAGCGGCGCGGAATTTAACGGATTTGCGACATCCAACACTTGCTTTGAAGGCATCACGACCTTTACGCCGACCAGCGTTTATAACAGTGCTTACAAAGTTTGCGTTCAATAGATGAAACCGTAAAAATTGTAAATGAAACCGCTTCGCAAGGAGCGGTTTTTTTTGTAATTTGGAGCGGATTAATTGCATCAAATCCGCTCCATCCGGCAGACAGACGCGGCTGACGAGACTTGCCAAGAACGCGGGATGGTCAATTTTTTCCGTCTGCGAGAAATTTTCGGCAAAAATTACGAAATTTTTTGTTCATAGAAACAGTGAACACGCGAAAGCGTAATATTATCGGAGAATATCGAAAATGAAAAAATTATTTCTAATTACAGCATTTATATTTTTAGTTTCATTCAGCAATATTTCAGCCCAAACCGCCGGACACGCAA
>CALMEH010000042.1 GCA_937863115.1 uncultured Acidobacteriota bacterium | reverse complement strand
TCCGCTATGGTCGTTTATTTCCGATTATAAAATGATGTTTTATATGCTCATCGGCAAAATGAACGGAGAAGTCGAGCGAGTTTTAAACAAGTAATTTGTTTATTTCTTTGAGCGATTCATCTGAAATCAGACGAAAAACGCGCACGTCTTTTAATTTTAGTTTTGTTGCCGTCAAACTGTCGGCGATGACAAATCTGCACGAATTCAAGCCTTTCAGCCAATTTTTTTCATCTGCCTTGCGGATAACTAAATTTTCTTCAGCAATGCCGACAGCGGCAAGAATCGTCTGCGACCAAAGCAAAAATTTCTCCCAATGCGAAGCAATTCCGATTAAATCGGTTTGATGCGGTTTCACTTTGCCGATTAAAGATTGTCGGACGGAATTTAACTGAATTTTTACAAAAGAATTTGTTTGAAAATTATCTGAAAGCGAAACAATGAGCGAATTTTTCGGCAGATTTTTTACTGATTTTGCGATAGAAATCGGCAAATCGAGATTTTCGGCGAGTTCGTGCGCGAAAATGCACGAAAGATTTTCGTTCGGTTCGACAATGACAATGTTTTTCGGAGATTTTTTGGCTAGCCAAAAATTCAGACGCGATTTTATTTGAAAATTATTTGCGCCCGTATTTCGCGCTTGTGCCAAAAAACTCAAAATCTCTTTATCCAAATCGTTTACAATCAATTTCGCGGTTTCATCAATTTGAATCCGCGAAACTTCGCGGACATAAACGCCGCTTCCAACACGCAAAGAAACCCAACCGTTTTGCTCCAACCAACGATACGCCGCGCTTGCCGTGTTTGCGTGAATTTTATGCCGCAGAGCGATTTCCCGAATGCTCGGAAGTTTGTCATTTGCCTTCAAGTCGCCGCTCACGATTGCCAAAATAATTTGCCGTGTAAGCTGTTCTCGCAGGGATATTTCGCTGTTTTTTGAAAGCCAGATTTTCATTAAATTAATGATTTTTGGTTTTTGATCTTTGGTCTTTCAATTTATACATTATTTCGCAAAAAACAAAGTCCAAAAACTAAAAAACTAAGACCCAAAACCATTTGAAATAAGTTCGAGCGAACGATTTTGGCGATACGAAATATTAAAATGTCCGTCGTCAAATTCTTCCTGAATGTGCGGAACGCCGTGTTTTTTCAATCTTTCGCACAAAATTCGTGCGCCGACATCGAGAAAAAATTCGTCGCGTGTTCCGGCATCAATGAAAAGTAATTTTAATG
>CALMEH010000041.1 GCA_937863115.1 uncultured Acidobacteriota bacterium | reverse complement strand
CGACATTTTAATCTTAGACGAACCGACAAATCATCTTGACGCGGACACCATCGAATGGCTTGAAAATTATCTGAAACGTTATTCCGGCACGTTGCTTTTGGTTACGCACGACCGATACTTTCTCGACCGTGTAACGAATCGGATTTTTGAAATTGATCGCGGAACGGTGCAAAATTTCGCCGGAAATTACGCATATTATTTGGAGAAAAAAGAAGAACAGGACGCGCTTCGCATAACCGAAGGACACAAGCGCGAACAGTTGATAAAAAAAGAGTTAGCGTGGCTTCGGACAGGTGCAAAGGCTCGAACGCGCAAATCTAAACACCGCATCAATGCCGCTTACGATTTGATGATGCAACCGAAGGAACGAGCAAAATCCGAAATTGACATCGCCATCGGCTCAAAGCGTTTGGGAAGTAAAATTATTGAGATAAAAAATCTTTCAAAATCTTACGGCGAGCGGAAATTAATTGACGATTTTTCTTACTTGTTAAAACGCCAAGACCGCATCGGCATCATCGGCGAAAACGGTTCGGGCAAGACAACTTTGCTCGAAATTATCACCGACCGAATCAAACCCGACAGTGGCGAAATCGAAATCGGGCAGACAGTCTACATTGGGTATTACGATCAGGAAAGCCGCGCTTTGAATGAAGAACAGCGCGTTATTGATTACATCAAAGAAATTGCCCAATACGTTACAACTGCCGACGGAAATCAAATTACGGCTTCGCAAATGCTCGAAAAATTTCTCTTCACGCCCACCGCGCAATATTCATTTATCGCCAATCTTTCCGGCGGCGAACGGCGCAGACTTTATCTTTTGCGAATCTTAATGGCACAGCCGAATGTTTTATTATTGGACGAACCGACCAACGATCTCGACATCCCGACGCTGATTGCTTTGGAAGAATATCTTGACGATTTCGCCGGCGCACTAATCGTCGTCAGCCACGACCGATATTTCCTCGACCGCACGATTGACAGCGTTTTCAAATTTGAAGGAAATGGCAAAGTCCGCGAGTTTGCGGGCGATTATTCCGCCTATTTAGAACTCACCGAACGCGAAGAAACCGAATCAAAAAAGGCAGAAACAAACAAGGCGGAAACACGCGCGTCAGCAAGTGTGCAACCGGCAGAAAAACCAAAATCCAACAAACTAACCTTCAAAGAAAAACGTGAGCTCGAAACGCTCGAAGCAAAAATCCCCGAAATCGAAAATCGTTTAGCTGAGATTGAAAACGAATTAAAACAATTTGCGACCGATTCATTCAAAGTCAATGACCTTTTCAACGAACAACAAACCCTCAACACTGAACTGGAAAAATCAATCGAACGCTGGGCGGAACTCGCCGAACGCGCCGAGTTTTGCAATCAATGATTGCATCGGCAAATTTGAAAGGTTAGTAGAAGTGAACAATTTCGGAGTTTGGCAAAGCGATTCGAGTGATTTCACCAACGCCACACCTGCACCGCTTCGCCGATAGTTTGAGGCTAGAGAGACAAAACCTCATTGCGCCCTATTTTCACTCACATAAAATGGAGTTTATTAAATTTTTTGACCAACCACGCCAGCAACAAAAGGCTGTGAGCAAATCCGATTAAAATATAAATCCAAAAATTTCCGCCATTGATTAAACTATCGAAGCCTTGATAAACCCAAAAAGTCGGAAAAATCGCCAAGAAAAACGAAACAACCGTCGGAACAAAGAACGCTAAAATCGGCAGATAAAGTGGGATGCTGAAAAGTTTTTGCCACGTCATTGCTTCGATTTTGTTTTCGGCAACGATGGCGATAAAAATAATCATCAACGGCGCGACAAATCCTGTAAGTGCTGAAAAGGCAAGATTTGAAATTAAAGGCAAATCGTAAAATGTTTGAAAAAGCAGAAGCAAAAAGGTCGCCAGCGATGCGAATAAAAACGGCGGAATCAGGCGAAAAATGACAAACCAAAATTTTGAAATCGGCAAAACTCCATAGACTTTGGCGACATTAGTATCTTTTTCATCAACCAACACCATCGAATAAATAAACCCAAAAGTTACCGCTCCCTGCATCACCGCAAACATCAATAAAATGCTGATATATTCACGCAAAAAGCTATAAATTTCAGTAACATACGGAAATCCGTAGCGAACAACCGGCAAGATAAAAATCGGCAAGATAAGAAAAATTTTCAGCGAATTATCCCGAAAGACGAGTCGAAAATCATTGATGGCGGCATTAACGAGCGTTTTCATCTTTTGACCACCTTGGAAATAAAAATTTTGGAAACGAACCAATAAAGCAGCGGAATCCAGACGAAAATTGAAATGTAGCCGAAAATCACTTCACTTAAAACGGGCGTTTTCGTATAAGAATTAACCAACAAATTCAATCCGCCCTGCACAGGAAAAAGCTTGAGAAAACTAAGGTTTGTCAGTTCAAAATAATTCAAAAGCGGCAAACTCATTAAAATCAAAAGCGGCACACCGCGAAGCAGAAAATGCAGAATTTCAGTTGTTCCGCTGACGATAAAAATTCCTAAATAACAAAATAAAACACAGGTTGAAAATGCTCCAACGGAAAAATACACAAGGTTAAACGAAAAGCCTTTAGCCGCCAAAACCATTGCCAATGCTCCGAAAAAACCGAGCGTCGAAAGCGTTATTACCCGCGAAATCAGAAAAATATGCGGATTGAGCGGTGTCACGAAAAGTGCGGGTAAAACTTCTTGGTCTTTTTCTAAAATTATCGAAATGCCAATAAAAATAAACCCCACAACAGCCGGATCGTTGTAAATCAAAAGCGTAACGAATTTTTCGATACCCGCAAAATCCTTCAAAAAATAAATCAAACCAACATAAATCGCCGTCATCGCGGCAATCATCGTCAGCAGATTGTTTCGCTGAAAAAGCTGAAACTGCCACGTTATTTGTTTGAAAAGTGCGTTCATTCGGATAATTTCGCGCCGGTAACTTTGATAAAAACTTCTTCCAAAGTCGCTTCCAGCGTGTTGATTCGCAAGATTTCGTTGCTTGCAATAAATTCCAAAAACTTTGGATTACTTCCCAAATCTTTGATTGGAAATTCAGCCGTCTGTCCGTTTTGCAATTCAACTTTGACGGCGTGTTTGCCGTGTGTATTTTTCAAAATCGAAGGCTTTTCAGTCACGCGAATTTCGCCATCCGAGATAAACGAAACGCGGTCGCATAATTCATCGGCGGTGTTCATATCGTGAGTTGTTACAAAAATCGTTTTGCCTTGCGTTTTCAGTTTTGTAATGTGCTGTTTGATTTTTTGTGCATTGACCGGATCGAGTCCCGATGTCGGTTCATCGAAAAACAAAATATCGGGATTGTGCATAATCGCCCGAATAAAATTGAGCCGCATTTTCATTCCCTTGGAATATTCTTCAACCCTTTTATCCGCATCATTTTCAAGTCCGAAAGTTTCAAAAAGTTCGTCGAAATCAAGCAGATTTTTTTCGGAATAAAACGAAGCGAAAAGTTGCAGATTTTCTTTGGCGGACAATTTCAGATAATGATTCGGCAACTCAAAACCGACTCCGATTTTTTCGTAATACTCGTTTCCCCAATTTTTGAGCGGTTTATTATTTATCGAAATGTCGCCCGAATAATCACCAAGAATTTTGTAGAGAATCTTCTGCGTCGTGCTTTTTCCCGCTCCCGAAGGTCCCAAAAAACCAAAAATTTCGCCTTCACCAATCTCAAAATTTAGATTTTTCAAAACAGATTCTTTAGATTTGGGATATGTGAAAGACAGATTTTCTACTTTAATCATTTAATGATCCTCCTTCGCCACGTCGGGCGAACTCGGATTTGTAGCACTTGATAATCCAAACTTTGAAAGGCGGTTTGTCGGGCATATTTTTAATTGGTTCATCAATTTCCGAATACTCAATCAAACCGTAATTTTCAAATTCTTGTTTTACTGAGTTTTCATCATAAAAAAACAGCCTTGCTCCCTGCGGTATTTCAAACCGATTTGTGCCAATCTGTTTGCCCATTCCGTAATTTGGCGAATTTGTCGAGATAACCGAAAAAATCATAAAGCCGTTTGCTTCTAACTGATTAAAGCAATCAGCAATCAACTTTTTGCGTTCCTCGCCGTTTAGCAGATAAATCAAGCCGTAACAAAAAAGTCCGTCAAAAAGTTTATTATCAAAAGGCATTTCAATTACAGAACCGTGATGTATTTTCATCGCTGTTCCATAATGTTTTACGGCTAAATCTATCGCCGTTTGCGAAATTTCGATTCCGGTTACGGTAATGCCGCTGTCAATAAACAATTTCGCATTTCTGCCATAACCGATGCCCGGAATTAGGATGTTTTTAACCCCTTTTTCGATAAAAAAAGAGTTGGCAATGATCGCCGAATCAGTCGGCTCAAAACCCCACATTGTCTGGTGTTCAACAAAACTTTTTTCCCAAAACTCTGTCATAAAGAATTTTATGTTTACACCAAATCAACTAATGATGCCTATGTCCGACTTGGGGAACATTGTCTTGATAAATCTCACTTGCCTGTCAATAAATTCGTTCGTTTTATGAATTGCCGTCTGCTTTATGAATTGCCGTCTGCTTTATGAATTGCCGTCTGCTTTAGCTGACGGAACTTTAATTGAAATAATAACAGGCTTTAGCCGAATATAAAAAAATATCAGTCATCTGAATTGCTTTAGCTAAAGCTCTAAGGGTTGATTCAATTTCATATATTCGGCTAAAGCCTTGTCTAACTTGACATCATCAATCCGTCAGCTAAAGCAGACGGCAATTCATTTAATGATGCTCTTTCGCCCCATCAGGCATATTCCCCTGATAAATCTCACTTCCTTTATCAACAAATCCTTTCGCTTTTTCCGCTATTCCGAATGCCAAAGACTTTTACTTTTATTCTAATATTAATTTTAGGCTTGGATTATACAAATATGAATTGATTCCTAATGATTTTGCACTTTCGACATTTTCCTGCCTGTCATCATAGAATACGATGTTGTTTGGTTTTTCATTTAAGTCATCGAGGATAAACCTGTAATACTCAATGTCCGGTTTCTTAAATCCAATAAAATTTGAAGAGTATATTTTGTCAAAAGTCGTCTCAAAACCCATTTCCTTTTTCATATATTCGAGTCTGTATTTCTCCTGATTTGTCGCCAAAATACACATTCGATTATTTTTCCGAAGCTCGCTGATGTTTTCAATCAAGTCAAAATTTATCTTATGTTCCGCCCTGAACCAATAATCCAGAAATTCATCAATTGATTTAGACCAATTCCATTTTTTCAGCCAAGGCATTATCGCAATCTTTAAATCGGCTTTTCCAACTAAACACTCTTGAAAATCAGTCTTAAAGAAGTCATCCAAGTCCGAAATGTTTAAATCAAACTCTTGAGCATATTTATAACTAAACATCTGGCTTTGAATTACGACACCATCTGCGTCAAACATATAAATTTTATTTTTCATTAGATAGAATTTTTGGCATAAAATCATTACTGTCTTGATACGGATGATCTAAATCAGCAGGAAAGACTTAGTAAGGCTCCTTCGCCCCATCAGGAACATTCCCTTGATAAATCTCGCTTCCTTTATCAACAAATTTCTTTGCCTTTTCAGCCATTACGCCTGCAAGACAATTTATTTTGATTTTTCACTAAAATAGTCCCAACTTGCTTTGGCAATGTCGGCGATTATTTTTTCGTTTGTAGAGGCATCTTCTTTTGAATCAGTAATAAAAATACTGATAAAAAAATGTTGTCCGTTTGGCAAAAAGACGATTCCGATGTCGTTGACGGCGGCGGTAATTCCGCTTTGTTTGTTCACACCCGACGAACCTGTTTTGTGTGCGACAACCGTATTTTCGGGTAATTGTCCTTTAATGCGGTTCACGCCTGTGCCGGTTTCCCGCATTGTTTTCCAGAGAAAATCATAACTTTTTTGGGAAAGCAGTTTTTTCTTGTTGGCATAAAACGCTTCCAAAACTTTGTTCGCAGCTTTTGGAGTTGTCCAATTTTGAAATTGTAAATCCCAATTCGCCTGTTGCTGTTCTTCGTTAAATTTTATTGAAATCTCTTTGAAATTATTCCTGACAAAGTAATTTTCAACCGCCGAAGCTCCACCAAGCAGCCTTAACAAAACTTCGCAACCAACATTATCGCTCTGCGAAATTGTATATTCCAAAATCTCGGCAACTGTCAGCGTTGCACCATTTGGATATTCATCTCTGATCGGGCTGTAAAGGTCGGGCAGAAGGTCTTTTTTCGCAATTTCAATCTTTTGGTCGAGCGAAAATTTGCCTTTATCAATCTCGGAAAGCATAAATAATCCGATATGAAACTTAAAAACACTCTGCATCGGAAAATGTTTTTTGCCGTTGATTGATATTTCGTCTTTTCCGTTATTACCGATAATTGAAACCCCAACTGTTGCTTTTTTGACAGAAATAATTTGCTCTATTTTTTGCCGCAAAGCATCTTTGTTGTTTGCAAATGTTTGGTTAGTAACAAATAAAAGCAGTATTGCAGCTAGGTAAATTATTTTTTTCATATATCAGTTTATTTCCTTAAAATCTTCTCCATCGCCTTACCTTTTGCTAATTCGTCAATCAACTTGTCTAAATAGCGAACCTTTTGCATAATTTTGTCTTCAATCTCTTCGACACGATAACCGCAGATCACGCCCGTAATTTTTGAAACATTCGGATTGATTTTTGGTGCTTGAGCGAAAAAAGTTTCAAAATCGGTTTTGTTATCAAGATGCTGTTGCAAGGTTTGTTCGTCGTAACCTGTCAGCCAAAAGATGATTTCGTCAACTTCTGATTTCGTGCGATTTTTTTTCTCGGCTTTTGCAACGTAATGCGGATAAACACCCGCGAAAGCCATCTTGTAAACTCGTTCATTATTTTTATTGTTCACTTTTTTTCTCGTTAAACTACCATTCTTGAATTCTGATTCCCAACTGCTTATCCATCAAAGCAAATTCTTTTGCTCCCCAAGGTCGAAGCGTAATTTCTTTTAAGTTTGGATGAAGAAATTCAGGATGAGATTTTGAAACCTTCTCGTAAACCTCAGCAATATTTTTTGTAACCAACCTAAATTCAGGGCTGTGTTCTTTGGCAAGTTCTGCATCTTGAAAAAGATTTATTCGCAGACCGTCTTTTTCGACAACGCAAAAAGGATTATGGGAAATCCTTTCATCGTGTCCGATTTCAAAACCCAAACAGTCAACAAATAATTTCAAACCGTCAGCAATATCAACATAAAAAATATTCGGAACGAGCTTTTCAAATTTCATATTTTTTAATTTAGCGTAGTTGGAATCAGTCTGCTTTTACTGCACAAATTGTTGCACAGATGAAACGGTTTTACAAATTACAAAATAAAAAAAGACGAAGCCGAAACCTCGTCCGGTTGAATTTTTGCGAAGTGATAGCAGTTAATCATTTTGGGTTTATAACTCAAAATAACTTTGCCGCCGGAATAGAGTTTTGCTTGTATCGGTTCAAATTACCGGATTCCGTCAAGCGTTTTGGTAAATACGACTTTCTGTATCGCGGCTATTTTTTCAACTGCATTTTCCCGAAATCTGATAAAACCGTTTTTGAAAAGCGTAACTTGCTTCCGCATTGATAACTTTTAACTCCTAAAATCAGTTGAAAACGCAAAATTACCGTTGCGATAAATTTGCCACTAATTCTTCCAGTTGCCCAAGCGTCATCGTAAATCCTTCCTTAAAGCCCATTTCGATCATCTTTTCCATCCGTTCAAGCGATTCGTTGTAAATAATAATGCTAACTTTTGTAACACCGTTTTGTTCGCTGAAACTCAAATCCCAATCCGAACCGGGCAAGTGAGGATTTTCATCTTTATCTGCAAAAGCACTTACGCATTTAAAATTTGACTTAGGTGTAATGGCAGTATAATCAAATATTTGCCAACCTATTTCCACGCCTTCAGGGTTTACCATTGCATAAAATCTTCTTCCGCCCACTCTAAAATCCATTAAGATTGTTTTAGATGCTAAAGGTTTTGGAGCCCACCATCGGTCAATTAATTCCGCTTTCGTAAAAGCATCCCAAACCAAATCTTGCGATGCGGCAAATTCACGGGTAATAAATACCTTTTTCATCGCTTTGTCCACGGTGAAATCAAATAGTAAATCGTTCATTTTTGATCCTTTTTCATTGTTGCCAATATTTCGTCAAGCTGATTAAATCGCGTTTCCCACATCTGGCGGAAAGGCTCGATAAAATCATCTATTTCCTTAATTTTTTCGGGATTTAAGTGGTAGTAAATCTCTCGCCCGTTCTGCTCTTGCTCAAGTAATTCGCATTCGGTCAAAATTTGCAGATGTTTGGAAACCGTCGGGCGTGCCGTATCGAAATTTGCGGCGATCGCTCCAGCCGTCATTGATTGTGCCGCGACCAACAAAAGTATCGCCCGCCGCGTCGGATCTGCAATCGCCTGAAAAACGTCTCGTCGTAGATTCATAACTGTAGCCACTTAACTACACATAGAATATATGAAGTTAAATGGCTACGCAAGTGTGAAAAGTGGTTTTGGGAAAAATTAGTGATTTTTGTGTCTTACGGCAAAATTCCCTTGATAAATCTCGCTTCCTTATGCCTTTTCCGCCATTCCAACTGCGAGAACGACTATTTCACTCTTTTGGTTTTCAACAAAGGCAGTGTTTCCGACTTAAAAAAAGGATTTTCCGTTCCCCAGAAGATGTATGTCAAATGAAGTTCGTTTTCGGCAAATTGGAATATTTCCGTCGCAGTTATTCGTTTATTGGTGTTTGGATTAATGTATCTATAATTTCCGTCTTGAACGGCTAAAGCGGTCGGCACTTTTTTGTAACTGTCTTTGATAAGCGGGTAACTTTTTTGTTCCTTTTTATACGGAAACAGATCAGGACCGCCGACACCGATTTTGTTTGCCCACGCAAACTCATAAACGTCTTTTAGTGAAGCAGACGCTAAACCCGGAACACGGCAGCCGGGCATAAAATTGGCGTAAGCGATAACGGTTGATTTCGGAAACGCTTTTTTGAGAGCGGACAGATTTTCCGTGATCGCTTCTTTGTATCGCAAACAGGTAAAACCGGGCGGATGCAATTTGCCGACGCTTCCAAAATTCACGGATGTTTCCGCCGTATTTATCCCTTCCACAATTCCGTCAAACTCTTTTCCCAAAGCGGCATAAAGTTTATGCAATCTTTTCTGCACTTCCGCGTCCCATCTTCTCGTCGCCCAGCCTTCCTCGGAATATTCGGTTTCGTCGTAGTCTTTGAACGAATATGTTTTGTCCGCTCCGCCGTTATAGATCGAGTCTTCCCGCAGATATTTCGGTGCAAAATTACGCTCGACCGAGAATGAAACATCCTGAATTTGAATAAACAGCTTTTTCTTCGATTTCTTGAGAAACTTCAAATCCTCTTTAATCAAACTAAAATCATATTCATCTTTCGTATGCTCCAACTGATTCCACGAATACGCCACCTGAACCCCGCCAAAAACCTCGGGTTTCCAATACTCCGAATCCCTGAGCAGCTCTCTATCCATCCCGATAAACATAAAATTCTTTATCTGAGAGAACGAATTACCGGTCGCAAAAAGAATCAAAGCAAAAGTAAAAAGTATCCGTTTCATATTCTGAAAAACTCCGAACTTGAATAAATCTTAGACTAAATCAATGATACTCCATTCCATTTTGAATAAGTTCGCTTACTATTATTATCCAATATCCGTCTTCTTACTCTCAAGAATCTTTTCATCTTCAAACCAGTAAATTTCTTTCATTATTAACCAACCGAGAAATCCCTTTTTAAGATTTATGTCGTTGCCGATTACATTTTTCTCACCCTCTACAGCCCAAAAAACTTCTAATTCATTTTCTTTCAAAAATTCTAAGAAAGGTTTCTTTTTGATTAACAGATATGATTGAGATTTATTAAAAACTGATGGATCAAAGCAAATGACTTCACCATTTTTATTAATAAAATCACCTTCTTTTTTTCCAAAATCCAAATCCATTTTTTTGAAAATATATGCCGATGGTTTGATTATTCGGATTGTATATTCTTTTGAGTAATCATTTTCTTCTTCCCAGTTCAAATACTCCGCTGTCAATATAACTGGGGGAATGTTTAGTTCACCATTTTTATTTTCGATTTCTTGCCAAAGATTTTCAACATTCTTCTCTGGAGAAAAATAGTGATATGCCGGCGACCAATAAAACTCACGACTAAATATTTCATATCTGCTAGATTCATCAGGTAAGCGATAGAGTGAAAATTTCTCTTGGTTTGCCCATTTCTTTATTATTTCAAGGTCTTTTTTTCTAATTAGATAACTTCTGATTTGATACCAAAGTCGTTTGTAAGGTTTGTGCCACTTTTCATCACCAATCTTTTTGTCTTCGCTCCACGATGGATAACCTTTAAGAATTAGCCACTCCTCGCCATTAGTATCAACTAAATGAAGACCGGATTTAATATCTGGCAGGTCGTTTGTTTCATACATCCAATCTTCGTTTGTGGAATCCCAATTTGTGTAGTCAATTTTTGTCCACCATTGAGAAATTTTACTTTCCTCATCGTATAAATAATTTTCAGCTAACTTAATGGTCATTGTAGGGTCAATATCTCGAACATATGGATTCCAAGGTCCATCATATTTTTCCTCAGTTTCTTTTCTAAAACTCAGACCATCATACTAAGAAGCCATCTCAAAAATAGAATGATAAACTTCACGGATGGCAAGACGTGAAGAA
>CALMEH010000040.1 GCA_937863115.1 uncultured Acidobacteriota bacterium | reverse complement strand
CGGAACATTTGCCGTTTCGGTCGGACTTGTTTGGCTTCTTTTCGGGTTTCCCGTTAAACCGACTTACAGCTATTCGCGTCATAATTGCGAAAAACGACAAACCAACGCAATTTATACGTTTCTCCAACGCGACATCAATAACGGACGCGACAGAGATATTAGAAGTTTTAAAGATTATTCGGAAGAATCGTATTCAATCGCCGCTCATGCCGATTCAGTATCGCAATACGTCGAAGAATCGGGCAGTATGGACGTAAGCGGTTTGCCGCGTGATTTTCAAATCGCGTGGAACAAACATATGGACGCTTGGCAAAATTATTCCGAGTTTTTGAACGCCAAGAAAAATTCTTCCAAACGCCTGACGAATGAAGATTTTGAAAATTTTGATGAACGCTACACCAAAGAAATCAACAAAACTTGGTATGAAGTGCTTCGCGTCGGCAGAAACTACGGCGCAGACATTCGCTAGTTTTGCTTGAAGCTTTAATTAAAAAAAGAACGTCGTTGTTTGTAACGACGTTCTTTTTTTTCCTTATAAATTAAGTTATTGTTGACAAGCCTTGACTGCTTCGACAAATTTTTCGCCCGATTTATTGCCGCTTTTTTCGTTTGAAACCGGAATAAAATCACTATCGAGTTTCATCATTTCATTACCGCCGACAAACATTTTGCCGATTGCCGTTTTATCTTTCAAACTGTCGAAAACGATAAAATATTGACCGTTTTCGTTCTCCTTAATTTTTATCGAATCCGCATTGATAATTGATAAATCTAAAAACGTAACAAAAGATTCGGTCGTAAAAGCACGACTGTTCAAACCGGAAGAATAATATCGAAAATTATTATTTTGGAAAGTGCTTGTCTGTCCGTTGACTGTGCCTAAACCCGTATTAACCGATTGCCTCGACTCGCCTTGCGGATTGACCGGCGAAACATAGACAGGCAAATCATTCATTCGCACCGTATCATTTCGGTAAACGCCCGAATTGCGGTCAAAAGAAAGATTCGCAAAACGGTCTGCGCCGCTTTCGTTCAAACGGCTGAATCGAAAACTGACCTGACAGCCTTCAAATTCCATAGCTTTAAACCAATAAACTACTTCGCTTCCGAAACGGCTGTTTTTCGAGAGAGTTTTTTTCAAAGACTTAACCGAAGTTTTCGCCGCCGCGTCATTTGAAACGGTTTGAGCCGAAACCGCTTGCCCGAAAATTACCGTTAAAGAAACCGCAATTAAACCGATAAAGAATTTTTTCATCATATTTTCCTCCGTATCTAATATTTTAATAAAGACGTTTCTCCGACCAATCGCTTTGGTCGAAAGTAGCGGTCAAATAACTGTCAGTAGTATAATATCTATCGCGTCAGCAAGTATAAATCAGTCGGCAAATAAAATCAATATTTTTTCGACCGAACAGTTTCACAAATATTATGGCAAAAGTTCCAAACACGATTTTCGTCTGCTCAAACTGCGGCGGACAGCAAAGAAAATGGCACGGCAGATGTCCCGAATGCGGCGAATTTAACTCGCTCACGGAAGAAAAATTTCGCCCGACTCCGCAAGTCGTTGGTAAACCTTCCGCGTCTTCCAGCGCACGGCTTGGAATAAGTTCTTTTCGTGAAACAAAACCGATTGCTTACGGCGAAATCGAATCGCAGGACGATGCGCGAAACTCAAGCGGAATCGAAGAATTTGACCGAGTTTTAGGTGGCGGAATTGTCGCCGGTTCATTGGTTTTAATCGGCGGTTCGCCCGGAATTGGAAAAAGCACGATTGTCATTCAAATGGCTGATAAACTCAGCGAATCGGGCGGAAAAGTTCTCTACGTTTCGGGCGAAGAAAGCGAAAAACAAATCAAAATGCGCGGCGAGAGATTAGGCGTAAATGCCGAAAATCTGTTTCTTTTGCCTGAAACGAATCTCGAAAATATTCTTATCGAAATTGATAAACTGAAACCTGAATATGTGATTATTGATTCGATTCAAACCGTTTTCACCGAAAAAATCGAATCTGCGCCCGGTTCTGTTTCACAAGTCCGCGAAGTCGCCGCGCAATTTATGATGTTCGCCAAAGGAACGGCAACGCCTGTTTTTTTAATCGGACACGTTACAAAAGAGGGTTCGATTGCCGGACCGAAAGCTCTGGAACACATCGTTGACACGGTTTTGTATTTTGAAGGCGACCGACATCACAATCATAGAATAATTCGCGCCACAAAAAATCGTTTCGGCGCGGCAAACGAAATCGGCATTTTTGAAATGACCAACGAAGGCTTACGCGCCGTCGGCAATCCGTCCGAAGTCTTTTTGCAAGAACGTCCCGAAGGCGCAAGCGGTTCTGTCGTAACGGTTTGTATGGAAGGCACACGCCCGATGCTCGTCGAAATTCAAGCACTTGTTACAGGCACAAAATTCGGCACAGGCAGACGAATGGCGCAAGGTTTCGATTACAACCGCACTTCCCTTTTAATCGCCGTTTTAGAAAAACGCCTCGGCTTCCAACTCGCGGGCGACGATGTTTTTATCAACGTCGCCGGCGGTTTAGAAATTGACGAACCGGCGGCAGATTTAGGCGTTATCGCCGCCATTGCTTCTAGTTTCAGAAACTTACAAATCCCGCCCGACACCGCAGTTTTCGGCGAAGTCGGACTCACAGGCGAAGTCCGCGGCGTTCTCCAAGCGCAAAGCAGAGCAAGAGAAGCACAAACACTCGGTTTCAAAAAACTGATTCTGCCAATGTCAAACCGAAAAGGCTTAGAAAAATTATTAGGAATGCGCGTCGTCGGCGTGAGAAATCTTGACGAAGCGTTAGATGAATTATTTTAAGATATGCGAAAGAAAATTGATTGGATAGCTCTTAGCAAACAAGTCGGAACAGATGGTGGAGTTTTAGAATCTGTCGGCACACAAGATGCACAGAGAGCAATTGAAATTTTAATCGGCGAAGAAAATTTGAGAGAAGCCGTTGATTATTATATTGATGGAAAACCGGGAAGCGAACTTGTGCGCTTTGTTTTACGTCAATTTCATCCTTGGTCAGCAATGGAATATTGTTACCAAATTTACAAATCTGACGAAAATCCGGAAAGACGAATGTTTGCCGTCGAATTACTTCGCGCCGTTGCAGACAAACGAGCATTGATGTGGATTTATGAATTTCTAGCTGACAATAATCCTCAAATTCAGGTTTTAGGAATTGGTATTTTGGATTATTTGAATTTGAAAAATTTAATTGTCATAGAAGATGTCGAAGAAATTCTAATAAAAGCCGCCAAACATTCAAATAAAAGTGTGCGACAATTGGCGAAAGAATTACGGAAACAAATAAATTATTGAAAGTTTATGCCGCTAATCTGTGTTGACGCGGTTCGGGAATTTCGTCGCCGAATTCGCGGGCAGTTTCGAGCCATAATTCAACAGCTTCATTGATGTTTTTGACTGCTTCGATTTGTGTTTTGCCGTGCGCCATACAACCTGCGAGTTCGGGAACTTCGGCGACATATATTTTGTCTTGATTGTCCCAATAAATAACGATTTCGTATTTTTGCATCTTTCCGTTTTTCATAAATCGTATTTCTTCAAAATATCTCTCACTTGCCGCACTTGGTAAGATTTCGCTTTACTGTCGTCGCGTTGCAAATTTGGTTTTTCCGCAATGTTCGCTTTTCGATAACTGTGATGGCTTCCCTTTATTCTTTCAACGAATCCGAGATTGACCAATAAATTTCGCAAATCTTCAAAACCTATATTTGAATCAGATTTTCCGTCCAAAATTTTCTGCTTTAGTTTATCAAATTTGCTCATAAACACAGAAAGATTAGCATTTTTCGCTTTGAATTACTATGATTTGAGAAATGAACAATTCAAAAATTATCGCACGGCTTTCATTTATCGCGGGTTTGCTGATTTTGGCAATGTTCTTCGTAACGCTCGCAACGGGCGTTTCGCAGGAGAAATTCGAGATTTCGCAGACAGTTGAAAGTTATACGCAAAATTTGATTGCGGCGCAGAATCCTTTGCGACTTATTTTTACGATTGATTTGGTTTTTATCACCGTTTTTACGACGCTTTTCGTAATTTTGCCGTCGGCTCTGAAAACAGGCGAAAAGGTTACGGATGCGATTGCAAATGTTGCGCTCGGCGCGATGGTTTTGTGCGGGCTTTTGGATTTTTACGAAGATTTGCATATTTTGACGATGCTTCATAATGCGGTGAAGAATTTGCCAATTGAGCAGAGCGAAATTTCTCTGCAAATGACCGCCTCGATGTTCAAATTTTGTTTGAGCTATCTGAGTCTGTTTTTGCTCGCTTTTATTCTTCCGAACCGAACTTTTGCTGAAAAGATTTTGAAATATAGTCTTTGGTTTGTTCAACTTCCGGTTGGCGTATTGGTTTATACCGCGCCTGAAAATTTGCATCTTTTATTTAATTTGATTCGTTTTGCTTTTATGATTTCAGGTTTCTTTTTGCTCGCCTTTATTTTTCGGGAAAATGCTGAAACTAAATGATTTAATTGCTCGTTTTTACTCAAGTAGTTGTGAAAAATTATTTTGAAAAATTGGAGCGCGGGCAGCTTGCCCGCCCGCGCCTTCGAGTGAAACGAGAAAGGGCGCGTTCACGCCGCACGTTAAATCAACTGTAAAGTAATTTGAGCTGTTCGCACCTTTCTCGCAAAGCCTCGAAGTGCGACGGGCAAGATGCCCGCGCTCCGACTTCAAATTTATTTTGCACGACTACTTACGCAATTCTAAATTTACATATCTTGGAGTAAAAATGAAAAAAAATTATATTTCTGCAATTTTATTGATTCTTTTGGCATCAACGGCTTTTTCGCAAAATGCTAAAAACGAAGAACTTATCGCTATTATAAAAAAAGCTGCCGAAGCGCAGGAAAATTATGATCCGATGACTTTGGACAAACTTTATGCTTCGGATTACATTGAAATTTCGCCGAAAGGCGAGATTGACGAACGCGAAAAAGCTATCGGTTTTTACAAAGTTGACGACGTTGAAAAAGCGAAATCGAGAACTCCGCGTTACATTTTGGATGATTTCAAAGTTCGTAATTACGGCAAATATGCCATGATAATTTCGCGTTTTTCGATTGCCTTCAAAAACGATTCGACCAAACCGCCAACGCCTGTCGGCTTGGTTCTTTACGGTTTGAGAAAGGAAAAAGGCGTGTGGAAAATCTATTCGGCGCAATTTACGCCGTTTCCGCCGCCGCAAAAACCGACAAAATAAGTTTGAGCGATTTGTAATTTGCCGTTGTTTAGATTACAAAATTTAAATACGGAAAATTACTCAAATGAAAAAAATTATCTTGAAAGAAATCGCTCAAGAACTCTTGCCGCATCAACAAAATTTGCGCCAACCTGTCCACGTTGTGTATGGCGGCGCAAATCTTTTTACGGCGGAAACACCTGCAAAACTCGGCAAACTCGCGCTGAAATCAATCGAAACTTACGCGCCGAATTTTGTTGAATTCGCTTACGCAATGTGGCTTTCAGGCGCGGACACTTTGCCGACCTTTGCGGACGTTATCGAAGATTTGGAAAAACAAACTACAAAAAATGCCGAAAAAGTAAAAACGGAAAATTTTGCCGCGTGGTTTGCGTGGACGATTTATCAAAAAACTCTCGAAAAATTAAAGCGCGAACCCGTTGAAGATTTTCGCATTGATTTTGAGGACGGCTACGGTTTTCGCACCGATGCAGAAGAAGATTCTCACGCAATTTCGGCTTCGGACGCGCTGGCAAAATCGTTTCTTGCCAACACAATCACGCCGTTTTGCGGTTTTCGCATCAAATCTTTCGCGCCCGAAACGAAAAATCGCGCCGTCAGAACTTTGAATTTATTTCTCGAAAATTTAATCATAAAAACCAGCGGAAACTTACCGGAAAATTTTTGCGTAACTTTGCCGAAAATTACTAACGTCAAAGAAATAAAAGAATTACGCAAATGGCTTGAAAAATTTGAAGCGAAAAATAAACTGCCTAAAAATTCGATAAAAATCGAAATTATGGTTGAAACGCCAACTGCAATCTTGGACGAAAACGGCGCAAATCCGCTTGCAAAATTTATCAAAGTTGGCAAAGGCAGAATAAATTCGGCGCATTTCGGCGCGTATGATTACACTTCGAGTTTCGGAATTTCGGCAGTTCATCAACATCTAAATCACGATGCGTGTAATTTTGCCAGACAAATGATGTTGGTTGCGCTTTCGCCGCTAAATATTCAACTTTCCGATTCGGTAACAATCGAAATGCCCGTGCCGATTTATAAAGGCGAAAATTTGAGCGACAAACAAATCCGCGAAAATAAACGCGCTGTTCATACGGCTTGGCGAACACATTTTAACAACGTAACTCGCTCACAAATCAACGGCTTTTATCAAAGTTGGGATTTACATCCGGCGCAACTCGCGGCGCGTTACGCAGCAGTTTTCGCGTTCTTTTTGGAATCAAAAGACGCGCAAAGCAAACGTCTGAAAGGATTTATCGAAAAAGCAACGCAAGCAAATATGACCGAAAACACTTTTGACGATGCGGCTTCGGCAAACGGACTTTTGAATTTTTTCGTCCGCGCTCTAAATTGCGGCGCAATGAGCGAAACGGAAATCTCGCAAGCAACAAGTTTGAACGCCAACGAATTGCATTCGACTTCATTTCTAAAAATTATGGAAAACCGCCACAAAGAAGCTACGAAAATTTCAAAACTTTAAGAAAATTTACCTGCGAAACATAGGAAAGAAATGAAAAATTAATTTGTTTTATTTTCGTTTCTTTCGTATGTTTCGCAGGTAAAATCTCAATTCAAAATATCTTCGAGAATGTCGTCGTTTTGTTTGCGTATATCGGTAATTTGCGGTTTTGGCGGTTTGTAAGTCGGCGGCAGACCAAAAACGTCAATCTGCATCGGCAAACCTTGTTCTTCGAGGTTTTGCGCGATTATTTGGCTGATAAGTTCCTGCTCGAATTGTGTGATATTCAAAAATTTCACACCGATTCCGTTGTCTGTGAAACGATATAAAACTTTGCCCGTAAGCGGCAGAAAATTCTGTGTCGGAAGTTGAATCAAAAGCCGAAATTCCTCGCCAACAAGCAAATTTTCGTCCCATTCCGCAAGGCATCCGCCAATGCTGATTTGATGTAAAATCGTTGGCACAGCTTCGCCGTATCGCGTAAAGCGTGTCGCCGGAAGATCGAGCGAAAATCTGATAAATTGTCGGTGTTCTATGGACATCGGAAATTTGTTTTTCAAAAGGAGGGATTTTTGCGAATGCCGCTTTTCTATTCTACAAATTTTCCGATGCGAAAAGCAATGCTTTTTAAAGTGGTAAAGCCGGAAAAGTGAAAAAGTGGAAAAGCTATTTGATTTATTATAACCAACTTTTTTACTTTTCCACCTTTAAACCTTTTCACTTTAATTATTCGCGGCTTCGGATTTGGTGCAAACTTCTTCAAAAGAATTGACCACTTCCTGTGCGATTTGGAGCGGATGACGACCTTCTAAATCGCGGCGTTCAAACATTTTAACGAGTTCGCCGTTTTTCAAAATACCGATCGCGGGCGACGACGGCGCATAACCCGTAAAATAATCACGCGCAACATCAGTCGCGTCAATGTCTGCGCCGGCAAAAACCGTGATTGATTTATCCGGCACATTCGGTGAATTTTGCAAAGCCATCGCAATTCCGGGACGAACGCCGCCCGCCGCGCATCCGCAAACCGAATTTACGATAACCATCAAAGTTCCGTTCGTGCTTTCAACCGCTGACTTTACCGCTTCCGGCGTTTTTGTTTCTTCGATTCCGAGTTGCGCCAATTCTTGGCGCATTCCGTGAATCATAATTTCTGGATATGGCATAATTTTTTTTAATAACCTCTCAAATAAAATCAAAACTGTAATCTTTACTTTAATTTCTAGTATTCATTTCGTCAAGTAAGAGATGAATTAGAGTTTGTATTTCGATACGAAAACCCGAAATCGCAAAATGAATTTGAACCCAACACCCTGATTCAGTGCAAACGCCGCCTTCAAGCTCGCGTCAAAAGCCTTTCTTTTGATATTGTCCTTCCAAATATTCGGCATATACAGACACTCATTGACCATATCTTCCGTTGTTTTCTCCGATTGTTTTGTTTCGCCTGCGATAAAAAGTCGGTGAATACTAAGTCCATTTTCCAACAGAAAATAGAAAAATCTGTCCCACTCCGGCATAATTTGCGGATTTATTTGTGCGTAAAACTGCTCTGCCGATTCATAATTTCCCGCGTGAACTTCTTCCAAACCAAGCATCATCAGATGCGAGCTGATAGAATCATCGCTTGGCAATTTTAAGGCTTCCGCATGAATGCGCCGCGCTTCTGCGTCATTATTCAAAGCCCTTAAAACAATCGCGTAATTCCAAAGCATCCACGGTTGAAGATTTTCTCGTTTTTCCCAATCGGAAAACCACTCTAAGTTTTTCTCGTATTCCTTTGCGGCGTTGAAAACATATCCCGTCGAAGCCCAAGTTTCGTTCGATTGTTTGAGTTTTTGATAATTATTCTTGATAAAACGACGAAGCGTATGCGGGTCGTTTTGAAACAGAAACTCCTGATATTTGACTACCGCTTTCGCCCAAATCTCTTGGTCAACGGGAAGGCTTTCGATATATTTCGAACATTCGTTTCCACTTCTGGTTTTCAGACAACGCTCGATAAAATATGCTCCAACTAACGGATTTGCGCCTGTTTCAAAAGATGCTCGATGCAGAGTTTCCGAAACAAATCTTTGTTTTGACAGGTTCAAAGACTTGAATTTCTCCAAAACATAATCGAAATGGGCGTTAGATGCCTTTTCCGAAAAACAAAGCCGTTCCCAAAGCTTTTCGGCGGCTTCCCAATCTTCGGTTTTGGCATAAAAAACTATCTCACGCACGAGCGAACTTTCGCTATTTACAAAACGGCTTAACAATTCGACAACCGAACGGCAATCTTCCATTTCGCCGTCTTCAAAATGCAAATCGAAAAGCGAACCGCCCGCAAAGGCGTATTCAGGCGAAAGCGAAACGGCTTGGCGAAAAGCATGTTTCGCTTCGGTGCGTTTTTTATTGAGCAAATAAGCCTCACCGAGATAACCGAAAACCGTCGGTTCTTGCGGCGCAAGCCGTGTCATTTCACCCGTAACTCGGAGAAAATCAGCTTTCTTTTCGCCCCATTCACGATAAATTCCCGCTAATCTTTCCCACGCCGGAAAATACTCGGGCGAAGATTTCGCAAGTTCTTCCAACTGCCTGATGCTTTCCTCATAATTGCCGCGTGCAACTTCGATTCCGGCTTGAACATAGCGAAGTTGCTCGCTACGAAATCCGTCGGCAAAAGTTATTTGACAAACAGCAATTGCTTCATCAAACCGCCGGGCATCAGCCAAAGAATTAGCTTTTATCGCCAATGCAAGCGAATTTTGCGGTTCGAGTTTTAAGGCTTCCTCCGCCGCATCGAGTTGTATTTGAGAAAATTGTCCGCTGTCAAGAATTTGCGCGTAAGTCAGCCACGCTCGCACGTCTTTCGGTTTTTTAACAGTTAATTCACGCGCCAATTCCGTCGCCAAATTCGGTTTTTTCAATTCTGCCGACCAAGTTTTTATGGTCTGCCAAGCCCATTCGTATTCGGGTTCGAGCGCAACGGCGCGACGTGCCGTCTGCAATGCTTCCTGCTTTTCGCCGAGTTTCCATTGAACTTCCGCCAGATAACCGTGCAAAAAATAATCGAGTGGCGTTCGCGTTAAGGCTTCCGTCAAAATTTCTTTCGCTTCGGCAAAACGTCCGGCACGCTGTAAGGATTCGGTAAACTGTTGAAAGCCGAAACTCCAATTCGGATTGATTCCGATGGCTTGCCGCAAAGCGTTGATTTCCGGCTCGTTTTCGCCGCGAAGTTTGTGAACGATTGAAAGATCGTGCCAAACCTCGCCAATTAACGGAAAGCGTTTCACGTTTTTTTCGGCAAGTTCGAGGGCTTCGTCGAGTTCGTGCATATCAGAAAGTTGTTGCACAATCACCGAAAGCGCAAACCACAAATTTTTGTTTTCTTCGTAAAATTCCCTGAGTTCGCCGAGCAAAATCTGCGGCTCTAAAATTCGCTTGGCTTGTTCACGATAAGCGAAAACTCCTGCACCGAAACTGACTTGTTTGCGAAGTTCGCCACGCATAAATTTCAAAACCGCGAGTTTTTCTTCATTTGTCCGGCACAGATTCATTCGGCTGTTCAGAACAGATTCGGCATCAACCGAAAGCGTCAGAGCGGTTTCCATGGCTTCGGCGGCTTCCGAGTATTTATCATTTTCCTTCAAAGCTACGCCCAAACACCAATGATTCAGAAAATCGTTCGTGTCAATTTCTACAGATTTTTGCGCGGCTTCGAGTGCTTGGTCGTATTTTTTGACCGCCGACAACCAGCGAGCGAGTTCGCGCTGACTCCAAGAGTCTTGCGGATTTAATCGCACCAAATCACGCACCACGGCGATGCCTTCTGTCTTTTCATCACTCAAATGTGAAAGGCGAAGTCTTTTCAAATAAACATTAAAAGGAAACTGCCGCGTAACTTTTCGCAAATAATCTTGCGTTGCTTTTTTTCCTTCAGTTGCTGACAGCAAAGACGCGATATTTTCGTGCGTTTCAAGTGATGTCGGCTCAAGTGCGGCAACTTCGCGCCAATATTCCAGAGCTTTTGGCAGATTTCCTTCCTGTTCGGTAATCATCGCCGCATTTTTCAGCCAAACGCCGCGCGGCGATTGATTTTCGGCTTGCCGAA
>CALMEH010000039.1 GCA_937863115.1 uncultured Acidobacteriota bacterium | reverse complement strand
AACCGTGTCAGGGTTTAAGCTGATGGAATTGATGCCGCGTTCAACCAAAAACTTGGCGAATTCGGGATAATCCGAAGGTGCTTGTCCGCAGATACCGATTTTCTTGCCGTTGCGAATGGCGGCTTCAATGGCAATAGCGACCATCTTCTCGACTGCGCCGTTGCGTTCGTCAAAAAGATGCGCGACCATCTCGGAATCTCTGTCAAGACCGAGCGCAAGTTGTGTCAAATCATTTGAACCGATGGAATAGCCGTCGAAAACTTGCAGAAACTCGTCGGCAAAGACGACGTTGGCGGGAAGCTCGCACATTGCGTAAATCTCCAGACCGTTTTCGCCCTGCGCGAGTCCGTGTTCCGCCATTAGCGCAATAACTTTTTCACCTTCTTCGACGGTTCGGACAAACGGAATCATCGCTTTGACGTTGGTCAAGCCCATATCCTCGCGGACGCGCTGCATCGCCAAACATTCGAGACGAAATCCGGCGCGGTAACGGTCGTCGTAATAGCGCGACGCACCGCGAAAGCCGAGCATCGGGTTTTCTTCGACAGGCTCGAATTCGAGTCCGCCAATCAATCTTGCGTATTCGTTGGATTTGAAGTCGCTCATCCTGACGATAACATCTTTCGGGTAAAACGCCGCCGCGATTTTGCCGATGCCTTCCGAAAGTGTGCGGACAAAAAACTCTTTCGGGTCTTCTTCCAAGATGCGTTCGGCAATCGTCTCGATGTCGGCGCGGGCTTTCAAGTTGGGATAATTGACCAAAGCCATCGGATGAATACCGATGTGATTGTTGATAATGAATTCGAGTCGGGCGAGACCAACGCCGTCGTTCGGGAGTTGCGCGACGGAAAAGGCGTGGTCGGGATCGCCGACGTTCATCATCACTTGCGTTTTAGGGCGTTCCGCGTCCGTGATTTCGTGGCGTTCGACTTCAAAAGGAATCGTCCCGTAATAAATATTGCCACGCTCGCCTTCCGCGCAGGAGACTGTTGCATCTGTGCCGCTCCGCAAAATTTCGGTGGCGTTGCCCGTGCCGACAATGCAGGGCAGTCCGAGTTCACGGCTGATAATCGCGCTATGACAAGTTCTGCCGCCGCGGTCGGTAACGATTGCCGAAGCGCGTTTCATAATCGGCTCCCAAGCCGGATCGGTCATCGAAGTAACCAGAATATCGCCCGCCTTGAAGTTGGTCAGCTTGTTCGGATCGAGAAGAACGTGAACATTGCCGTGTCCGATTCTTTCGCCGACAGCTACGCCCGTAACGAGCGGTGCGCCGTGATTGCTGTCGAGCTTGTAGGTCTCGATAAAAGTTCCGCTCTTTTGCGATTGCACGGTTTCGGGGCGGGCTTGAAGAATGAAAAGCTCGCCCGTGATGCCGTCCTTCGCCCATTCAATATCCATCGGTTGCGGCTTGCCCGCGAGATTTGAATAATGGTCTTCGATTTTACAAGCCCAATCCGCAAGTTGCAGAACTTCGTAACCGCTGAGACAAAATCTTTTTCTTTGCGATGGCACGACATCGCGGACCTGCGTTCCTGTGCCGTCGTCGGCGAACACCATCTTGACTTCTTTTACGCCCAACTTTCTGGTAACTATCGGGCGAAAACCTTTTTTCAGCGTCGGCTTAAAAATTATCCATTCGTCAGGCGTTGCCATTCCTTGCACAACGGCTTCGCCAAGTCCCCACGCGCCGTTTATGACGACCGCTTCAC
The DNA here is from genome assembly GCA_937863115.1 of uncultured Acidobacteriota bacterium. Lineage (GTDB taxonomy): Bacteria > Acidobacteriota > Blastocatellia > Pyrinomonadales > Pyrinomonadaceae > CALMEH01. Next base: position 2,043 of record CALMEH010000039.1, on the reverse strand, counting down.
GAAAGCCGCTTTCCGTGTCGAGCGTGAACATCACGCCCGAACACGCAATATCCGAGCGCACCATCGGCTGCACGCCAATCGAAAGCGCAACGTCGAAGTGATCGAAATTTTTCGCCGTTCGATAAGAAATCGCGCGGTCTGTCCAAAGCGACGCATAACATTGATGACACGCTTCGATAAGTTGGCGTTCGCCGCGCACGTTCAAAATCGTGTCTTGCTGTCCGGCAAACGATGCGTCGGGCAAATCTTCCGCTGTCGCGCTTGAACGCACCGCGACTTCAAAAAGTTTCTTGCCGATGCGTTCGCCCAAACGCTTGTATCCTTCAAAAATCGCCGTTTCGACATCCGGCGGAAAAGGCGTTTCGAGCATCAAACGCCGCGCTTCCGCGCCGACACGCGCCAATTCGTCGAGATTGTCAACGTCCAAGCCTTTCAGAAGTTTTTGCAGACGTTTTCGCAAACCGTCGGTTTCGAGCAGAAGATTATAAGCCGCGCTGGTTGTTGAAAAACCGTCAACCGCCCGCACACCTTTGCCCGTCAATTCACGAAAAAGCTCACCCAAACTCGCGCACTTCCCGCCGACAATGGCGACATCGGCATTAGAAACTTCGCTCAAATCAAGAACATATTTTGTTGTCATAAAAATTTTGCTAAAAGTAGATTCTACAAAACCGCTTTGCCTAAAATAAAGTCCGAATCCCAAAGAATTTCTGACAAAATTGTCGGCGGTTAATTTATAACTTGTTAAAGTGCATCTTGTCCATTATTTATTTCAAAAAAAACTACGCAAAAAAACTTTCCCGAAAATGTCTTTTCTGCAAGGATGGTGAACGGATTATGAAAAGATGTCAGGAATGTAATTTTCAACACGAGAGTTTATTAGACAATTGTTGGCAATGCGGTTCGCGCAATGTGGTTTGGGCAAATGCGCCGCAGGCAGCATTGCCGACGCAGGCTTTTAATTATTACCAAAGCGAAACGCCGACGGTTTTTGCCGCGCAGTTTAATCAAAACACGAACGGTTATAATAATGCGACGAATAATTTCCAAACGCCGCCGCAAAATCCTTCTTCCGGCGGACGCAAAATCTTTTTGGGCGTGGCGGCTGTTTTTACATTTCTGCTTCTTTTTACAGGTGTCGGCGCGGCGACTTATTTGAAATTCCGTGCGCGTGTAACGCCGAATAATTTTACGCCTGTAAAGGTTGAAGAAGTTAAAGAAGCCGAATTCGTCAAAGCGGAAGAAAAGAAAGAAGAAAAGAAACAGGAAACGAAGGTTAATAAAACCGATTCTAACAGCAATTCAAAATTGTCGGGCAGTTCGATTTCGAGTAAGTCAAACAATCGAAGCAACACCGAAAGTGCGGAAATCGAAAAAATGTGGGTTGATTATAACGTCAAGGAAGGCGGACGTTTGGGAATGCGTGTTCACGTCAAATTCAAAACCTACAATATGAAAAATATGCGTTCATATTTGGGAATCTATTTTGAAAAACGCGACGGCACGATGCTCAAAACCAAAAACAAAAAATTCGCCAGCACCGACGGGCAAGTAGCGATTTACAAATTTATCACTCCGGCTTACGATGCGGCGATTTATGATGATGTCGAACTTTTTATGCCCTACGACGAACTTAATCTCGGACGCGGCAAGTTTAATCTAACAATGTCCGTTGACGTGATTTATGAAAAAGGCGGCTTGATTGACCATCTGGAAGACTACGATTTTATCTACGAAGAGAAATAAAAGACGATAAGACGAAGCGACGAAGCGACGAAGCGACGGAGAGAAAATCCCTCCGTCGCTCCGTCGCTTCGTCTCATTGTCTTTTAAATCTTGAAACCGCTGCGTGTGAGCAAAGATTCAAAGCCGGATTTGTCAACGGCTTTGATGTAAGCGTCGCGTGGTTCGACCAAACCTTTTTGAACCAAAGTGAAAAGCGCGTCGTTGAGCATTACCATTCCGTTTTGTTTGCCCGTTTGCATTGCCGAAGGAATTTGAAAGGTTTTGCCTTCGCGGATGAGGTTTGAAATTGCGGGCGTA
>CALMEH010000038.1 GCA_937863115.1 uncultured Acidobacteriota bacterium | reverse complement strand
GAATATTTGGATCAGTCGCATTCATTTGCCGCTTTTTTGTCTCGCAAGTCCTTTGATTGCTTTATTCATTTCAAAAATAAATCAGCGCGTGCAATATTTGATTGTCGGTTTTTTAATTGTCGGCGCAGTCAGCACAATTCTTTTCAGTTCGCAGCGTAATTTTTTCGCGCCGCCGCAAAAAATATTTGAAAACCCGCGAACCAACTATTATTTCACCAAACAAATGATGATGACTCAGATGTATTTTGAGGCAACGAATTTTTTGAAAAAACAAAATCCGCAAGAAGTCGGTTTGTATATCACAGGTGAAAGTAACGGTTTTTCCCAAAGCGATTGGGAATATCCTTTATGGTTTTTGATGAAGGAAGATTTCGCAAAAACCCCGAAAATACGTCATTTCGGAGTAACAAATGCGTCAAACAAACTTAATAAAAATGTTCCGATGCCCGAATTTATCATCTCTACAAGTCAAAATACGGTCGTTGATAACGTCGCATACAAAAAAGTTTTTGAAAATCCGACTCTCAAAATTTTGAAAAAAATCGAATAAAATCACTTTACGTTTTTCGCAATATACAGAGTTTTTTCGATAACACAATGAACTTTGCCGTTTTTGTCTTTTAATTCGACGTTGTAAATTCGGTCAACGGATTTGCAGTTTTCGAGCAGTGTTTTGATTTCGCTCAGTTCGTCATCGGTAATCACAAAATCGGCAAATAGCGTTTCTCTACCCGGTCGTTTGAAACGAATTTTGGCGGCTTTGTCCCAAACGATGTAATTTTTGCCGAGAGTTTTAATCAACATCAACATATAAATCGGATCAATTCCGGCATACATACTGCCGCCGTAAATCGTTCCGACATAATTTTTGGTGCGCCAATTAAGCGGAATTTTCACGCGCATTTCGCGGTAATTATCCGCAATATAAACAACTCTCGCGCCGCTTCCGCGATAGGCGGGAAAAAGATTGAATTTCCAACGGTCAATTTTTGAAGCAAAATTTTCAGACATTTTTAGAAAAACAAAGGAATCGAATAAACAACCGCAATAAGTAAAGCTCCAAATAAAACTAATTTTGAGCGAAACTGTCTTAAATCAAAGAAAATAAATTGTTCAATTACTCTGAAAACTCCGAAAAACGCCATTCCCGCAATCAAAGTTTTGCCTAAAGACGTGCTTAAAAGTTCATCGGCTTGGAATAGTGAAATATAGGCAAAAATCAAAAAACACAGCATCAAACACAAATTCAAAACTTGAATAATTCCTTTATTCACTTTCTTTACGGATTCTAAATCGCGTTTCCAATCAAATAACTTCCAAAAGAAAATATGAAAGACAAAACAAACTATCCAAATCACACCACCAAATAAAATTAAATTTTTCATCTTGGAAATCCTCCGCTATGCGAAACTCTTTCAGCTTGCTTGAAATGCCGTTTTTCGTGCATCACCAAAATCTCGAAAGCATCATCAAGACGTAAATTCAAAGCCACGCTCAAAGGTTCGGCAATCTTGATTTTGTGCAAATCCAAATCTTTGCAAACCTCGATCATTTCAATCAATTTTTGATTATTTTCGACAAAATCTTCGATAATTTTTGGCGAAACATTGCTCACCGACGGCTCAAAAACTTTGAAAGTTTTCATCTTTCGCTTTTGTTCGGGATTGAGTGCGTTTTTCATCATCAGAGCAATGAAATTAGTCGAAAACGGAATTTTGCTAAAGAAATTATTGCGATGCGTGCCGTTGATAACTTTTTGAATATTCGGAAAATAAAGGTTGTTGGTAACAATCAAATGCTCGAAACATTGCCCGACGCTCCAACTTTCCGCGTTTGGTTTCCAATTTATTTGTGCAAGTGAAAATTTGCCGAAAGTTAGTTTGGTATCATCGGAAATTATTTCAAGTTGGGAGATTAAGTCTAAAATTTCATCATTCATAAATTTCGACTTCCTCCATTGAAAAATCTGCTAACCAAACTGTATAACCTTCGGCATCAACATGGTCGACAATGCAAAAATGTTCCGCGAAACGAACGATTGCGGCACTAACGCCGCCCCGAGGCGGACGTTTGATGCTCTCCGTTCCGTCAAATAGACGATTTTCCCGCAAGAGTTTGACAATTCTGACACAATCGAGTTCTTTCAATTTAATTCCTCAAAGGCTTCCCTGTTTTCAACATCGCGGCGATTCTTTCCTGTGTTTTTCGCTCACCGCACAACGAAAGAAAACCTTCACGTTCCAAATCTAATAAATATTGTTCAGAAACATAAGAAGAATGATTTAACTCGCCGCCGCAGAGGATTTTAGCGATTTTTCTGCCGATCAATTCATCGTGGTCGGAAATATAGCCGCCGCGTTTCATCATTGTCAGAGCGATTTTGAATGCCGCCAAACCTGCTTCGCCCATCGCGTAAATGTCTGTGCGTTGAACGGGTTGGACGTAGCCCGCTGAGGCGAGATTCAAAACTTCCTGTTTCGCATCGGCAATCACGCGGTCGCCGTTCATCGAAATTGCGTCGGAATCTCGCAAAAATCCGAAACTTCTGGCTTCTTGAGCAGATGTGGCGACTTTGCCCATTCCAATAATTTCAAACGTCTTTTTCAAGAATGTCAGCGGATCGGCATCAGGCGTTTTCTTCGCCAAATCCATTGCACGAAGCGTCATTTCCTTAGTTCCGCCGCCGCCGGGCAACAATCCAACGCCGACTTCGACCAAGCCCATATAGGTTTCGCCAGCCGCGCGAACTCTGTCACAATGGAGCGGAATTTCGCAACCACCGCCTAAGCTGAGTCCGTAAGGTGCTGCAACGACAGGCTTTGACGAATAGCGCAGACGCATATTTGCTTGTTGGAAAGCGTGGATCATCATATTGATGTCGTCCCATTCTTCCTCTTGCGACGCAAGCAAAATCATCATAATATTCGCTCCCGCCGAGAAATTTCCGCCTTGATTTCCGATAACCAACCCGACGTGATTTTTCTCGACTTCATCAACCGCAAACTTTAACATCTGCATCGTGTCCGAGCCGATTGAGTTCATTTTTGAATGAAATTCCAGACACGCCACGCCGTCGCCGATGTCAATCAAGCTCGCTCCCTTGTTCGATTTGATAACGCCGATGCGGTCATTTACCGATTTGAGAACGATAACTCCTTGTCTGTCAGCGATTTCTTTGTAACCGCCATTGACCAAATCGTAAAAGGATTTCGTGCCGTTTTCGTATTTGTAAAAAGAAGTCGCCCCTGAATCCAACATTTTCTGGACGTTTTCGGGAACTTTCATTCCTTCGGCTTTCATCCGTTCGACCGATTCAGCCACGCCGATTGCGTCCCACGTTTCAAAAACGCCGATTTCCCAACCGAAACCCCATTTGATCGCGTTATCAATTTCGACAATCGTGTTGGCGATTTCGGGAATCCGATTCGCCGCATAAGCCGAAATTCTCGCCGTTGTTTTCCACAAAAATTCACCGACATTATCTTTGCCCCAAACCAATGATTTGACGCGAGTTGGAATATCTTCAACTGCTTTTGCCGCGTCAATCGAAGCGAATTTCGTTTTCGTTTGCGGTTTGTATTCAAAAGTTGCCAAATCGAGTTCTAAAATGACCCGTTTTCCCGTTTCGTCTTTCGATTTTTTGAAAAATCCGCCGTTCGTTTTATCGCCCAAAATCTTTCTATCTAAAAGTGTTTGCATCACTTCCGGGATTTTGAAAGTGTCGCGGTCTTCGTCATCTGGAATCGCCGGATAAA
>CALMEH010000037.1 GCA_937863115.1 uncultured Acidobacteriota bacterium | reverse complement strand
TCTTTTTCAAATTCCATCGGGCTTTTGTATCCTAAACCCGAATGTAATCTGACCCGATTATAGTAACCTTCAATGTAACTGAAGATTTCCAAACGGGCTTGGTCTATATTTTCAAAGACTCCGTTTTCGATTAATTCCGCTTTGAATCTCGAAAAGAAACTCTCGGCTTGGGCATTGTTGTAACAATTTCCTTTGCCCGACATACTTTGCCGTAAAGCATTTTTCTCTAACAAAGCGCGAAAAGCGTTTGCTCCATACTGGCTGCCCCGGTCGGAATGCACGATTGCTCCGCGTTTGATTTGTCCTTTGTTCAGAGCTTTTTCCAAAGCTGAAATGACCAGGGCGGCAGTCATTTCCAGTGCTAAACTCCAGCCGATAATCCGGCGTGTTATCTTATCTTGCCACATTGCCAAATAACAAAACTTGCCGCCGCGCAGACGAATATAAGTTATATCACCGATGATTATTCTACCGGCTGATACTTCTTGCGACGCAGCCTCGTGCGTGAGCAGATTCTGTGCCGCACCCGTTCCTTTCGAGTCCGTTGTTTTCGGCTTAAACGCTCGTGCCTGAATCGCTTTCAGGTTTTCTTCCATCATCAGCGAGCGCACCTTTCGCCGTCCGATGCTGATTCCGCTTTTACCCAACGCCTTGGCAATTCGCCGCGCTCCGTAGCGTCTTCGATTTTCAAAATAACAACTCCTGACCAGTTGTTTTAAACTGCGGCGCACACACGGCGGTTTGCTTAATCTTTTGCGCCACGCATAATACCCGCTTGGGCTGACTTCCATCACCCGGCACAATATCTTAAACGGGTAATTGTTTTTCTCATCCGCAATAAATTTGTAACGCCTTAGCTTCCTCTGCCGAAGATTCGCGAAGCGAGTCGCTTAAGATTTCGACCTCCATTTCCAACTCCCGATTGCGTTTCTTCAAGGCTTCGATTTCCGTTAATTCCTTGCCCGAAGCAGTTGCGTTACCATTAGTTTTAGCGGCACGTTGCCTACGGCAGTGTGAATCAGACTTTCATTGACTCCTAATTCCTCAGCCACCGATCTCACAGATTGCCCGTCAAAAACTTTTCTCAAAGCATTTTGCTTAAACTCATCATCGTATTTTTTCCACATATCTTTAGTATTCTACCAAAGACAGTTTTCTCTACACTTTTATTGAACCATCTCACTGCCGAGTGTGGTTGTATTATTTGCGTCAAATCTACGCTTGCCGTAGCGGTCATATTCAAAAGTCTGTTTCCACGTCGGATTTTGAACGCCGCTGACGGTTTCCGTTGCCGATTGCAAACGGTTGAGTGAATCATAGGATAAGTTTGCTCAAACGGCTGACTTAAACCATTGAAACTCACTTTTTGACTTAACAGATTGCCGTTGTTCTGAGTGTTATTCCCGTAACCGTATTCGAGTTTGAGCAAACTCTTATCCGTTGCCGAATTGCCGAGCGCGATTTCCGTGATTTGCTGTCTTTCGTTGTAAGCGTAAGTTT
>CALMEH010000036.1 GCA_937863115.1 uncultured Acidobacteriota bacterium | reverse complement strand
AAATGGTTGGGTTGTCGTCATCACGCGACCTCTGCCAGAAGGTTTCTCCAAAGAAAAACCAACGCAAATTGCCTTTGCCATTTGGGAAGGCTCGCACGGCGAAACAGGTGCGCGAAAAATGCGGACGGGTTGGGTGAATTTGATAATGAAATGATTCGGCGGAGTTTATTCTATGAGGAATTTAAGCCAATTATTGGATTTACACAAAGATTTGGACGAGATGTTTTTTGCTCATCAATCGGCGTTGTTGCATTTTGAATTCAAGGCGGCTTTGTCGCTTTTAGAGCGATACGAATATGGGCTTTTGACACATATTCGTGATGAGGAAGATGTTTTGTTGCCCGTCTATTCGGAACGAGCCGAAATCGTCAAAGGCGGCAAACCTCAGTTTTTTCTGGATGAACATTTCAAATTAAAAGAGTTCGTCAAACTGCTCAAAAAAGAAATTACCAAGCTCCCGGAAGAGCCAAATCTCGATTCGAAATTGATTTGGCTTTTAGATAGAGAATCGTTTTTCAAGCGGCTTTGCAGTCATCACGACAAGCGCGAAACGGAAATTTTGTATCCCGAATTAGACCGCATCACTACCGAAGCGGAAAAAACGGAATTGTTAAGTCGAGTAACTTGTGCGTTTTCAAGTTCAAAGGCGGTGTAACTAAAAAATTATGAAAGCTAAAACACAAAAAACAAATCTTTTACGCGAAGCGGCGGAATGGCGTTTGATTAGCCTTATGTTTGAATGTCCGGTTGGTGATTGGCAACAAAACGTCAAAAATTTAGCAGACGAAACTGACGAGGCTCAACTAAAAACCGCCGCTGAATTCGCCAAAGTCGAAGCAAGCGAAGGTCTCTATCATTCGATTTTCGGTCCCGGCGGACCTGCTCCCGCCCGCGAGGTTTCTTATCGGAGTTGGGTTCAGCCCGGCTACCTTCTTTCAGAATTATCGGCATTTTATAAAGCGTTTTCGTATCAACCGAATTTACAAGAATCGCCCGACCATATCGCCGTGGAAACAGGTTTTATGGCTTATCTGAAACTAAAACAAGCGTTTGCGAATGAATGTGGCGACAAAGAAAATGTCGAAATTACTGCCAAAGCCGCGAAAACTTTTAATGACGAACATCTGGCAAAATTCACCGAGCAAATAACCAAATCTTTAGCTTCTTCGGACATCGAATATTTGGCTTTAGCAAGTGCGGCACTTTTGAAACGGGTTGGAAAAGATAAAGATAAGAAAATCCGACAAATCTTGCCTATTTTGGGAGATTCGGAGGATTCATTTTTTGAGTGCGGCGAGATTTAAGAAAATTATGGAAGATTTATTGACGGCTGATCATCTCGAACTCGACACATTGTTTGAGCAACTTTTTTCGGCTTTGGACAAAGGCGATGTGGCGGAAATTCATCAACATCTTGATTTTTTCTGGGCGCGGC
>CALMEH010000035.1 GCA_937863115.1 uncultured Acidobacteriota bacterium | reverse complement strand
CCAACCGTAATCGTATAAATTGGCGACCACAGACCGATTCGTTCATTTTTGACGAGAAAGATGGCGCGGTATTCAAACTTTTCGGCTTGTCCGGGCGTGGTAAATTGGGGTGAATGAACGACGGGCGAAGTTGTCGCTTTGTCTGCCAAACTCCACGTTTCCGTTCCGGCTTTTCGATATTGCACTTCGACGGCATCGGCATCAAATTTTTTGAAGGCAATCTCAACTTGCGTGTCGTTTTTGACCGCGAATTTCAATTCCGGCGAACTGTCCGTCAAACCGTTTCCGTTGCTTTCTTCGGCAACAATCATCAAATCCAGACCGATATTTTCGGTATAATTCGGATTGGCTTTAATATAATTGACAAATTCGCGGAACTCGTCCAAAATGCCGATAAAAGAATTGGCAGGCAGAGCTATCGCAACAAAAACGGGCGGAGCAGGGGCGGCATCGCCGCGTGGCTCGCCGTTTAAGATGGCTTCTTGCCAAGAAGTCAAATCCGCCATTGTTGCCCTGATTTGCTCAATTTTTTGATAAAGCTCGATATAAATATCACAAATCAGCCATAGTTTTGCCTTCAAGTCGTTATCAAAGCCAAGCGTTGCTTGATAGTTTTCAATCTTGGCTCTGAAATTATTAAACATCAAATATTTTCCCGCCCGCGTGCCGGGCATCCAGTCTCTGTTTTTCATAGTTTTATACTTCTCCGTTGAAAAAACGAAACAGGAATTTGGCAGGAAACCGATAAACGCCAATTTGTTTCGCATTTTGCCTCAAACTACCTGCCAAACCCACGAAATCAACGCTTATATTGCTATCTACGAGTGAATTCACCGCAAAAAAATCACCGTGAATAAATTTTCGATGTCCGAAAACAAGACAGTGTTGCCCGTGCGCGAAATTATTAAGAAAAAAAATTATAGGATGTTTTAAGTATGTGGTATTAAAGACATTTAACCACAAAATAGCACAAAAACCCACAAATTTATTGATTTGTTTCGTGCTGTTTTGTGTAATTTCGTGGTTATTTTTAAAACATTACACAATTAAATTGCTTTCAAAAGCTAAATTTTGATGACCGAAAATGAAATTTTGTGGACAAAATCTCCGCCAATCATTCCACAGAACAGTTCTGTGGAATGATTGGCGCAATTTCGGGCATCCGAAACTGGTTCTGTGGAGTTTATGACGCATTTTCGGGAGTCCGTGAACGATTCTGTGGAATGATTAAACCATTTTCGGGACTCCAAAAATAGTTCTGTGGAATGATTTTTGCTATCTGTGGAATGATTGGCGCGGATTTTGTCTCCAATTTTCGCGCCAATGTCCACAAAAATTCGCTCACGGGCATAAATATCGTTGCCAAAAATCAAATTAAACCACAAATTTACACAAAAATACACCAAACAAAAACCATCTTTTCGTGTTGTTTCGTGCTTTTTCGTGGTTTGATTTTTATCTTAACCACGAATTAACACGAAACGACACGAAAGAAAGTAAAACATTTGTGTTGCTTTGTGCTTTTTCGTGGTTTGTTTTTTATCTTAACCACGAATTAACACGAAACCACACGAAAGAGGTTACATCTTTTCTCGGATAACATTAAATTTGTAAATTTGGTAGCATCTTTCTTTGTCATTTAAATGAAAACTGCCGAATCAAAACTTGATAAATCTTACGCGCCGCACGTTGCGTTGCTTTTGGTGCAGATGTTTTTCGGGTCTTTGCCCGTGATTGGGAAGATTGTTTTGAAGGTTGTTCCGGCGTTTGGTTTGGTTGGGTTTCGGGTTGGGATTACGGCGGTTTGTTTGGTGATTTTCCAGAAATATCGCGGCGATTTTTGGTTGGCGGAGCGCAAGGATTATCTGCGGCTTTTTGTTTTGAGCATTTTTGGCGTGTCGCTCAATCAGATTCTCTTTATTAGCGGGCTTTCGCTCACCAAAGCGTCAAATTCTTCTCTGCTTGCCGTAACGATTCCGATTTTTGCGCTGTCGGTTGGAGCGATTTTTGGCATTGAAAAATTGCGGTTTTTAAAGATTGTCGGGATTATTTTAGCGGCGGTCGGCGTGATTCTTTTGATTGACCCGCGAAAGGCTTCTTTTTCTTCCCAAACGACGCTTGGCGACCTTTTGATTGTCTGTAATTCTTTGTCTTACGGTATCTATGTTGCCACCTCGAAGGAAACCATTTCGCGCAACGGCGCAATCAAATCAATGACGTGGCTTTTCATATTTGCGGCGGCGATTTGCATTCCATTGGGCGCGTTTTCGATGTCGAGCGTAGATTTCGGGACGATTACGCCGATGATTTGGCTGCTAATTTTGCACGTTGCGATTGTTTCGACGGCTCTACCGTATATTTTTAACGCTTGGGCGTTGGCGCGGGTAAATCCTTCGACGGTTGCTGTCTATGTTTATCTTCAACCCATCATCGGATTTATGATGGCGGTCATCTTTTTGGGCGAAGAAATTTCCCTTTTTACAGTCTTAGCCGCAATTTTAATTTTCAGCGGCGTGTTTTTGGTTACAAAGAAATTTAACCGCAGAAGCGATAAGATTTTTAACCACAAAATTACACGAAAAACCACGAAACAAGACAAAATAATTTAGTGAATTTGTGCCTTTTTGTGTCTTTTTGTGGTTAAAATCTTTTAGCAATACATTATTCGGACATTTTTTTATCTCTGCAAAATCCAAATTTCTTTGGTTGCGGCTTCAACTGCTGTTTTTGTGAACGGAAAAACTGCCGGAGTGCCGGTGCGCCACGCTTCAAATTGGTCTTTGAAGTGTGGGCTGGCGGGATTTCCCGACTGTCCGAGTGGAATAACGTGGCGCGTCGCGTCCCAATTTCCCGCGCTGGCAATATGGCGCATCGAAACGTAGCTTCCGACGTTTGGCGTTTGTCCACTACCGTTGACATTGTTGTATTTTAACGTAAATTGCCCACCGATAAGCGGCGCAAACGATAGCGGATGCAGGAAATTTGCGACAAAAATATTGCCCCAAATCCATTTTGATTCATCTGCGCCAAGACGATTCGGTTTCGCCAAATTCGTCCGTGCTTCCGTGTCGCAAGTTTTTAGCAAATCGGCGTAAGCCGCAAAATTTTTCGGAAGCCAACGCGCCGAATTGTCTTTAATTATCCAATAAAGCAGCCGTTCGCGCACCATCCATTGCGGCACGGGCTTGTTTTCGGCGACAATTTTATTGGCAACGCAATTACGAATTTCATTAACCAAAACCGGAGCTTTTGAATCTGCGGTTGTGCGTCCGTCCCAAGTTTTCAAAAGTTCCAGAGTTTCGTTTGAAGCAGCATTTTGCAAGACAATTTCCTTGGCAAACATCTCAAACGGCAAATTATAAACATCGTGCTGAACGTCGCGCACGTCGTCCATCGTTACTTTTTCGTTATTCTTCAACAAATCGTAAATCCGCTTTGCCCGCCAAGGGTTTGCCGCGTCGCGCGTCATTTCGCTCAAATATTTATAGTCCGTCCCGACCGTTCGCTGGTTCGCCGTTACGATAAAATTTTCCTTCGGATTGTATAAAACGGGAAGCTCGGCAAACGGAATAAATCCTGTCCAATCGCCGTCGTTGCTTGCGCCGTCGTAAGGCATTTCGCCGTTGCCTTTTTTGCGAATCGGAATTCTGCCCGCGATTTGCCAGCCGATATTTCCCTTCACATCGGCATAAACAAAATTTTGCGACGCGCCGCCGTAAGATTTCAGCGCGGCTTGAAAACCTTGCCAATCTTTGGCGCGGTTGAGCAAAAAGAACGCTTCAAATTCCTGATTGCGCGGATCGCGTGCCGTCCAACGAAGCGCGTATTTTTTGCCGTCTTGCTCGGTCAAAATCACGCCGTTGCGGGTTTCCAAAACTTCGAGATTTATTATTTCAGTGTCGGTTTTGAATGGATTCGTGCGGACTTTTATTTGCTCGATGCGTTTGGTTGGTTTTATGAAGCCGTTCGGCGTTTTATAATTTCCTTCGGCGTTAAACTCTTCGAAATAAAGGTCTTGAACGTCCGGTCCGACGTTGGTTGCGCCCCACGCAAAAAATTCATTATGCCCCAAAACAATTCCGGGAACGCCGGGAAAAGTTACGCCCGAAACTCTTTGGTTAGGCGTGGAAAGATGCGAAAGATACCAAATTCCCGGCGCGGTCGGCGGCAGATGCGGATCGTTTGCCATCAACGCTTTGCCGTCTGCCGTGCGTTTGCCCGAAATTACCCAATTATTGCTCGCCGCCGCGCCTTCCATATAAAAACCGATTCTTTCGAGCGAATTTTTACGGATTTCGGCTTGCTCGTTGGCAAATTGTAATTCGTTGTCTGTAATTTGTAATTTATAACTTGCCGTTGCTTTTTGAGTTTTAGAATCTTTGCCGAAAAGCACGACATCGTAAGGCGTAATTTGATTGAGCAAGTCGTTTAATTTATCCTTCGGCAATATTGAAATCGCCGCCCGTTCCAAATCGTCGCGCCACGTTGAACTCAAACCTTCCGCCAAAATCTTTCCGAGAACAAGCGTGTCCGTCGGCTTCCAATTACGCGGAGTAATTTGCAAAATCGTGAATTCCGGCGGCATATTTTCTTTGTTAAGCGTCGCAATATACGCATTTACGCCGCGAGAATAATTTTCAAGCGCGGTTTTAAGTTCGGGATTTAAGGTTTTCAAACTCTCTTCGGCAATCTGCGCGAAACCATATTTCCGCCACATCTTGTCTTCCTCGACAACTTGTTTGCCAAAAATCTCCGCAAGTTCGCCGTGCGAAACACGCCGCAAAAGTTCCATCTGCCAAAGTCTGTCCGAAGCCGTAATAAAACCTTGCGCGAAATACAAATCCGCGTCCGTTTTCGCCTCGATATACGGAATCGAACGATTATCGCGCCGCACGGTTACGCTGTCCTGCAACCCCGAAACCGATAAAGTTTTCGTCGGAGTTTGAGCGAAACAGCCGAACGTCGTCAATAATAAAATGCAAAGCAGTAAAATTGTTTTGGTTTTCATAATCTCTGAAATGAAAATACAAGATTTTGCGTTGCATATAAAGCCAAAAACCGAAAAGAAACAAAATGTTTGTATTCATTTCATTCCTTTTCGGTTTTTTGTGCAAACCTTAACTATTCAGATAAATCGTCAATTTGCAAATAAACGTCTGCGCCCGCGCCGGTTGCCGCGTCAAGTAATTTTACAACCTGCGCGTAATTACTGCTTTTTGTCGCTTTGATATAGATTCGTTTGTCAATTTCATTTGTTCCCGTGCGTAAAACTTTTTTTTCTTCGCGCTCTTTTAAAAATTGCTTTATTTTGGCTTCTGCGTCTTCCGGTTTTATTTCTTCTTTGTCGAGTGTAAAGTATGTTTTTTTATCATTTCGGGCGAAATTTATTTTGCCGTCTTTCGAGAGATTTATCATCGTCATTTTATAATATTCTTCATCATCCGTTTCATCAGCCTTCGGTTCGGGCATCACTTTTACCTTCAAAACGTGAAACTGCACGTCCGTTTTGACTTCCGGCAAAACGATTAAATTTATTTGCTTGATGTCGTTTAACCGAAGTTTGTCAACCATTTTGACAAACGGCAGATATTGAGTCGAAGCGGAAACATTCAGATAAATATTCTCACGCTCGGCGGGCGATTTTTCAAGCAATAAACTGATTTTGGCACCGACAGTTTCAAGCGGAAATTCCTCTAGACCGATAAAACACGTTTCGGGATTAGAGAGCGTTACAATAATCGCCGTATCTTCCTCCACGTGCGCGTCCGGCTTCGCGTTTTTGACATTGCGCGGATTATCAGTCAGCTTAAAGTTCAATTTAATCGGATTTTTATTCGTTACCGTATTGACCGCGTTTTTTATGCTGTCGCACGAAATATTCAGCAGAAGTGCCGAAATAATTATTATTAGATTTATTTTTTTCATAGTTTTATTCCTATCCTGTAATGCGACAAATTGCCGAAAAGTGGCTCATTTTTTTTGAAATTATTTATCACAGGCGGAAACACGAGTGTCAACGAGTGTGTTATTCCTTTAATTGGACACACTCCTTAACAGTCGTGTTTCTGCCTTTAATAACTTTTTTCGCTTTTTTTTCGTAGAATGTTGCATAGTTTCAAAAGCTATTGTCTTAAAATCATTAAAATCAAATTCAGACGGAGAAATTTTATGAAACGGAACAAAATTCTGCTCGTTTTCGCACTGCTTTTCAGTTTCCAAATCGCCGCGCTCGGTCAAGCGGTTCAACCTGATAATTCCCTTCTAAACATTGAACGGATTTTTAATTCGGACGAGTTTGCGCCGCAATTTGTCGGCGGTTTTCGTTGGCTCAAATCGGGCGATGCTTACACCAGAATCGAACGCTCGGCAACCGTTCAAGGCGGCACGGATTTGGTGAGCTATGATGCGGCAACCAATGCCCGTTCGATTTTACTTTCCGCCGAAAAACTTGTTCCAAAAGGCGAAACAAAGCCTTTGCCGATAAACGGTTACGAATGGTCGGCGGATAATTCAAAGGTTTTAATTTACACGAATTCCAAAAAAGTTTGGCGATTAAATACCCGCGGCGATTATTGGGTTTTGGATGTCAAAAGCGGAAACCTCCAGAAACTCGGCGGCGATGCAAAACCTTCGACGCTGATGTTTGCAAAATTTTCGCCCGATGCAACTCGTGTTGGTTATGTTATGGAAAATAACATCTACGTCCAAAATCTCGCCGATTTGAAAATCACGCCGCTAACTTCAAACGGTTCAAAGACTCTGATAAACGGCACGGCGGATTGGGTGAACGAGGAAGAATTCTTTTTGCGCGATTGTTGGCGTTGGTCGCCCGACGGAAAATCTATCGCTTATTGGCAATTTGACGCAAGCGGCATCAAAAATTTCGTTTTGATTAACAATACCGACGAACTTAATCCCGTTTTGACCGAAATTCCCTACCCGAAAGCCGGAACGACAAACGCGGCGGTGCGCGTCGGAGTCGTCAGCGCGACGGGCGGTGCAACAAAATGGGTGAATACGCCCGGCGATTTGCGGCAGAATTATATCGTGATGCTCGAATGGTTGGAAAACTCTAACGAATTGATTTTGCAATATATGAATCGTTTGCAAAATATGAATCAAGTAATGATTGCTGACGCAAAATCCGGCGCAGTGAAAACGATTTTAACCGAAAAAGACGAGGCTTGGATTGAACTGACAATGCCGCGGCTGCGTTGGATTGATAACGGCAAGCGTTTTTTGTGGATGAGCGAACGAAGCGGTTGGCAACAAGTTTATTCGGTTTCGCGGGATGGTAAGGAAGTAAAACTTATTACGCCCGGCGATTATGATGTTGAAAGTCTTGCCGGCATTGATGAAGCAAACGGCTGGCTTTATTTCATTGCTTCGCCGACAAATGCCACACAGCGTTATCTTTATCGCCAAAAACTCGATGGCGGCGGCACACTCGAAAAAGTTACGCCCGACACGCAGAAAGGTTGGCACAATTACAACATTTCGCCCAACGGAAAATGGGCGGCGCACAATTATTCGTCGTTCGGAAGCGTGCCGAAGTTCGATTTTGTTAATTTGACGAATAAAACGACTGTCCGTTCCGTCGTGGATAATGCCGAATTGCAAGGAAAATACGACAAATTGCGAAAAGGTCCGAGCGAATTTTTCCAAATTGACATCGGCGGCGGCGTAAGTCTTGACGGTTGGATGATAAAGCCGCCCAATTTTGACCCGAATAAAAAATATCCGATATTATTTTACGTCTATGGCGAACCGGCGGCGCAAACCGTTACTGATTCGTGGTCGGGCGAAGATTATTTGTGGTATTTGATGTTAGCGCAACAAGGTTATATCGTTGCCAGCGTTGACAATCGCGGCACGCCTGCGCCCAAAGGTCGTGCGTGGCGCAAAGCGATTTATCGCAAAAACGGCATTGTTAATTCCGCCGACCAAGCCGGAGCGGTTAAGGCAATGCTTGCCAAGATGCCGTATCTCGATGCTTCGCGTGTCGGAATTTGGGGTTGGTCCGGCGGTGGCGTTTCGACTTTGAACGCAATGTTTCGCTATCCCGATTTATACAAAATGGGAATGGCTGTCGCACCCGTTCCCGATCAGCGTTTTTACGACACGATTTACACCGAACGCTATATGGGAATGCCCG
>CALMEH010000034.1 GCA_937863115.1 uncultured Acidobacteriota bacterium | reverse complement strand
AAAGGAATTTTGTTTTTGTAAGCCGCGCAAAGCAGAGATTTATCGGCATTCGGCGGATTATGTTTCAAAACTTCCCTGCCCATCGCCTCGCCTATACCGATTTTATCTCTTTGTCCGTTTTTTGCCGCCGAGTTTAAGATTTCGCCTGTTTCACGCGCCGCGCCGAAATCGCCTTTGCCGAGAACCGCATCAACATCTTCAGATGTAAATCCAACAAGCGCAATTTCGGTGTCGTGAACCAAAATAGAACCGTTTCCGGCGATTGCCGTAATAAATCCGCGTTTCATCAAATCTATCAAAATCGGTGCAAGTCCGGTTTTGATAATGTGTCCACCAATGCCAATGATGATTGGTTTTTGCAAATCTCTAGCCCGTCGAATTTGCTTGGCAATTTCTCTGAGCGACTGAACAGCGAGGATATTCGGCAATTTATCGAGAAACTCTGCAATCGAATCGTTCTCATCAATTGGCGCGGCAAAATCCGCAACCGTTACCTTGCTCGGACGCTCTTTTAGTTCGTAAGTTTTGATTTCCGACAGATTTATCGGTTCGAGATTTTCGTAGATTGACATTCTAATTATTAAACCACGAAACGACACGACACGACACGACACAAATAAATCTTTTTCGTGTCGTTTCGTGTTATTTCGTGGTTATAAATATGGATTTAAAAACTCAACCGCACGGAAAGCTGAATGTTTCTCGAACTTCCGCCGCCAAGAAACGGATTTCCAATTCCGACATCGGGCGTAACGGTAATCGGCAAAAATCCTTGTCCGCGTCCCGTTGCATCAATTCCGTTATAGCCCGCATCAACCGCAAAACTCGGAAGCAATGGCGAAGCAAAATTCGGACGATTGAAAAGATTGAAAACTTCGCCGCGCAGTTGAAGTTGGATGCGATCGGTGATTTTCGTGGTTTTCAGCACGGAAAAATCTACGTTTGCATAGCCGGGACCGATTAAAGAATTGCGTCCGAGATTGCCGAAATGATAGGTGCTTGGAATACACGCGCCGCCAGCATCGAGTGTGCAAGGAACTTTGAACGCCGAAAGATTCAGAAAATTATCGGGTGTGCTTGTTCCCGAATACGGATTGCCGACCAAATCGGGACGCGGGAAAAATTCGCCTGTGCCGTTGAAATCGTCAAAGAAATTAACGTGGAACGGGCTTCCCGTGCGAAGCGTTACGACCGTGTTCAACTGCCAACCATCGCCGAGACGCGGATAACGCTTTGAAAAATTCGGAACATTGTAGGTAAGCGCGGCGACAAAACGCTGACGGACATCGAAATTCGAGTTTCCGCGTTCAAAATCGGTGCGGTAACTGTTGTCGGGTTGGCTGGCGTTGGCAACATAATCTTGCCCGTCCGAAGCGTTGTCAATCGAATGCGACCAAGTGTAATTTATCTGCCCCGAAAAACCGAAAACATTGCGGATGCTCAGACTCGTCTGCATTCCATTGTAGTTTGAATTCGCACTCGTTTCGAGATAATTGACGTAAAAGAAAGTTCCGCCCGAAGGCGCAAAAGGTCCGTTATCAAAAGGTCTAGCGGTTGAAACTGCCGGATTTATCGGCTGATTGATGTCGCGGTAACGAAATAGTTTTGCGCCGCGTGAACCGACATAACCAATTTGCCAGACGACATTTTTAAAAAGTTCGTGTTGCAGATTCAAATTGAAATTCTGAATCGTCGGCGTTCTCAAATTTCGGTCAACGGCGAACACATCCGAGTCGAGATAATCGGTAAAAATCGGCACATTATTGACAATTGTCGGGACGGTTGAAAACGAAAACAGAATCGGCGACGCGCCGACGGGATTGTAAGCCGGACCGGGATTGAAAGTATTAAACGGCAACTGCCCGACAAAAAAGTCTTGCGAATACGCATCATAAAAAAGCCCGTAACCGCCACGCACAACCGTTTTGCCTTTGCCCGTAACATCCCACGCAAAACCGACACGCGGGCTGAAATTGTTGTAATCGGAATTGTAAAGTTTGTCCAAGCCGTTTGTGCCGACGCTAATCAAACCGAGCCGCAAATCAAAATTGCTGAGAAGGTCGTTTTCTTCACCAAGAACGCCGAAATAATCCCAACGCACACCGCCGTTGAGCGTCAAATTTTTGCTGAAACGCCAAGTGTCCTGGATATAAAACGTATGCGAATTTTGAAAAGTATTGCGCCGCGAATTACCCCGCGCCGAGCGTCCACCGAGCAGATTTCCGGCGAGAAAATCGGCTAAAGTATCAAAATCAAGCCGTCCGCGATAGCCTGCGTCAAAAAATGCGTCAACCGTTGTGCGCCGAAATTCGTAGCCGAATTTTAAGTCGTGGCTTTTCAGTTTCCACGAAAAATTGTCAACGATGTGATAATTTACGTCCGTTCGCGCCCTTGGCACGGAAAGATTTGCGCCGATGGAAGCAATCGAACCGATGGCATCGTTGCGGATGCGGATAAACGGCAAGCCGAAATCTTGCGCGTTGGTTACGCCCGTGTTCAGCCCAATCGTGCGCGGGTCAAACGCGCCGTCTTCGGGGAAAAAGCCTTGTTTGAAATTGTTGTAGCCGAAACGAAATTCGTTGATTTTGGTTGGTGAAAAAATCTTTAAGTAAGAAATCGAAAGCAAATGAACGTCAGTCGGCGTAACGGTATTGTAGCCCGGCAAAACATTTCCGCCCTGAATTGCCAGCGGAAATGATTGTTCGGACGTGCCATAAAAATATCGTCCCGTTAGCTGATTGTTTTCGTTAAATGAATGGTCAATTTTGCCGATAAAACTATCAACATCATTGTAAGCGCGAGTCGTTACAAACAGATTCGGTCTGCCTGTGTCATCGAAAAGCGGAAGCGGACGATTCGGCGTTCCCCACGGATTCATCTGCAAAAGCCGCGAAATAACGGGATTTGTCGCGCCGCCGAGTGCAAGAATCTCGCGCGGATCCGGAATCCGCGCCGTCGAATTGAGCCCGACGCGCTCGCGTTGCCCTTCATAGGCAAAATAAAAAAATGTGCGGTTTTTGATGATTGGTCCGCCGAGTGCGCCGCCGAATTGATTATTGCGAAAAGCCGTCTGCGGGTCGGGTTTTTGATTAAAAAAGTTTCGCGCATCAAACTTGTCGTTAC
>CALMEH010000033.1 GCA_937863115.1 uncultured Acidobacteriota bacterium | reverse complement strand
CGACCTTCCAAATCCCGCCTTAAACTCATTGCCCGTCAACCCCTCTGATGCCCCAAAATCCGTTTCGGTTTTCCCGTGTCCTAAAAAAATTAATTTTCATTAGATTTGATTTCAGGAATTTTTCTGCCTGTAAAAATACTACCAACTAAAATATCACGCCCTTTGCGCCATCGAATCCAGCCACCTTTAATCTCTTCCGTGCCGGGGACAGGAATGTAAAGTTTCCCGTGCGGCGAACCGAATAACCAATCACCTTCGACTTTTTCAACCAAGAATTTTCGTTCGCCCGAAGATAAAAATCCACCGCCGATCATTTCGCCATCAGGTTTGTCATAAACTCCGGTTACATTCGTATCAATATCAACATTATATCCTTTGAAAAGCCAATAACTCCAAGTCGTTTTCGTCCACAATTTATCGCTTTTCATAACGAATTTGGTTTCTCTCGTTTCTTCGTGAACTTCAACCTTATACCAATCTTCCGACTCGCCAACCAATCTGAGAATAACCGCGTAAGGCGTGCGTGCGCCTCTGCCGCGCGGATAATTCTGCGGATAATATTTCGGATTAATAGTTCCGGCATCAGTTGAAAACGGAAAGAAACCTTCTTTCTTTTCGGCTAAGAAATAATTCGGCTCACCGAATTGAACACTAAACCGATACCAAAGCGAACAGTCCGCGTTGTATAAAGATAAGATATGAAAATTTCGCCAACCGCCTTTAAACTCGTAACAATTCGGTTCGTTAAAGTCAGAATTTAAATGACAATCGCCGGAACGCCAAGGTGCTATTAAATCCGTTGCTTCACGAAACTCTTGTTCGCTTGGTGGAATCGACTGTTCTTTTTCCGCATTTTTCGAATTTTGAGCAAAAACGCTTTGACCAAAAATAGAAATACAACTACAAGTTACTATCAATAAGTAAGTGGACAGAATTATCTTATGAATTATAACCACGAAAATACACAAAAATGCACGAAACAGGATGATTCTTTTCGTGTTCTTTCGTGTATTTTCGTGATTTCATCTTAAAAATAATTCTGTCCGCTTACTTAACACAAATAATAATAACCATTGATTAATTTTCATCTCAAATTTTATCTCCTTTTTTTATAAATTTACAAAGAAACTTCTCAGTTTGATTTTTTCTTTTTATCTTCAAAAACCGGCGCACCGCCATCAATTTTTTTACAGGGCGAAACTAATTGGATACCACGTCCGAGCGGAATACTGTCTCCATCGTTATCGTTACCGTTTTCTGAAGGTTGATTGTTACTAATGTCTAATTTATTTTCAATCTTTGCTTTAAATTCAGCTTCTTTCTTTTCGCGTGGGCTTTGAGTAACACCCGGAGTGTTTGTCAAATTCCCGTCGGCATCATATTCCGGTTCTTTAATTTTTCTCGTTTCAATAACGCCATTTGTTTTTTCGCCTATGTTAATTTCATTATTTTCAGTTTTAATACCGCCAAGATAAGCACCTCTATTAACTTTACTGGATTGCATATGGTCTTCCATAAGCACTACTACCCCCAGAGCTACCATAGATTCTTCCTTTCTTTCTTCATTTATGCCTACACCACCGCTTTCAATGTCGTATGAAGGGGCATCATCCACAAAAGATAAGTCAAGTGTAATACTCGTTTTACTTTCCGAAAGGTTTGAAATCGGATCATCAAATCCTTCGGCTCTTAATTCATTTAAATATGAAGATGCAACATCCAGAGTTTTATCGCCACCTTCATATTCATTTCCCTTGTCATCAACCAACATACTTTCCTTCTCTCCGCAAACAACATATTTCCAAAGAGTGCCGTCCGATGCTTTTATCAGTATTTCTTTTCCGGTCGGGTCTGTATAAGTTAGCGGATTATTTCTGGCATAAACGTAAAGATTCCAACTTTGCGGATCTACAATAACCTCAGTTCGGGATAAGAACTAACAAACTATTGCCAGTTCTTTGACATTGT
>CALMEH010000032.1 GCA_937863115.1 uncultured Acidobacteriota bacterium | reverse complement strand
AAGGGGCAGTAGGCAGAAGCGGTCGGCATTTTCGTTTTTTCTGTCTACGGCCAACTAAAAAAAGGAAAACCAAAAAAAAAAAACCGCCTCATCGAGGCTTAAAAAAAGGTCTTTACGTTTTGCCGACGGCTTTTACGGCGGCGAATATCGCTATGGGATTTTTAGCGGTTTTGGCTTCCTTGCGCGGTTTTCATGTCATTTCTGTTGATTATAACTTAGCCGCAAGTTATTTCAATTACGCGGCAATTGCGATTGGTTTAGCAATTTTATTCGACACCTTGGACGGTCGCGTTGCACGAATGACGCGCACGGCAACTGAACTCGGTGTTCAACTTGATTCTTTGGCAGACGTTTTAACTTTCGGGATTGCGCCGACTATTCTAGCTTACGCTTGGGGAATCGGCTCGACTTTTGACGAAAAAAGTTCGGCTCATGCCTTGGCAGTTTTCGTGTTGTTTATGTATCTCATGTGCGGTGCATTTCGACTTGCCCGCTTTAATCTGCAAGCCACTCGACCGCGAGTTTTGATTGAAGGAACGACAAAGGTTGATAAGAAGAATTTCGTTGGTTTGCCAATTCCGACTGCCGCCGGATTGCTTGCCGCCATCATTCATTTTGCGCCGCGACCGATTATTTCTTATGGCGAAGAATATTCCCGTTTTTACAGTATCTTGCTGATGATTTTGGTTGGCATTCTCGGACTTTTAATGGTCAGCACAATCCGCTATAAAAGTTTCAAAACCGCCGGTTCGGGCAGAAAAAATATCTATATCGTGCTGCTCATCGGCGCAGTCGGAATGCTCATCTGGCTCTATTCGCAATATATGCTTTTGATAATTACCGTTGCTTACGCTTCGCACGGAATTATCTGGTATCTAGCCGGACTTTTAAATCCGCGCCGCAAAGAATCTCATTCCGAATCGAGCGAATCAACTGTTTAATTTTCACCGGTTTAAAGTGTGAAAAAATTTCACAAAATACTTCATACAAATTCACTTTCGAATTCCAAATTTGATAAATTTTCATTTTCCGCAACATTTACAGCGATTTTTATCGAAATCAATTTCGGCAAATTTTTTCTCCCAATCCGCCCTAATCGGTTCGCGTTCGTTGGAATCGAAATATTCGTTGATGGCTTCGACCAATTTCAATTTTTCCTTTGCCGACAGATTCAGAAATCCGTGAAATACGATTGTTATATTTTCGTTCATAATATTTGACTTTTTGCTGTAATAATCGAAAAATAGTTTCAAGTTCAAACCTAAAAAAAATGATAAAAAAAATAATAATTTTAACGGCATTCGCAATTTTAGTTTCGAGTTGCTCATTTACAAGCAATAACGGAAAGCAAATGGTTCAAAATACGAACACGGAAAACACGGCAATCCCGAAACCTACACAAGAAACAGCAAAAAACACCTCTAAAGATACCAAAGAAACGCCCGCAAAGAAAACCGAATCGAGCGGCGACAAATCAGAATGTTTGAAGGCTAAAATGGATGGCAAGCGTCTGATTGCCGATCAAACTTTTGTTTTCGATTTCAAACCTTTTCCGAAATCTTGTTTCGTAACTTTTGCAAGTAAAGAAGATATGCTTGATGAAAAAGACGTTCCGCGCGGTTCGACGTTTCATATTTTCAAAGACGGAAAACTCAATTATGATTTTCCCGATGCTTTCGACGGGCAAACCGCTTGCTGGGTTGAAGGCGTTGGATTTGATGATTTGAACGGCGACGGCGATACTGATGTCATCATCGCCGGAAGTTGTTTGGGAGCAAAAAACTCGTATCCGTCAAACGCGGTTTATGAAAATTATAACGACGATTTCCGCACTTATTCGAGCCAAAATCAGAATCTCGAAAACTTAAAAAACGTTGGCGAAATAAAAGATTACGTCAAGAAAAATAAGGACAAATTTTTCGATAATTAAAAGAACTCAGGGCGCAACCAGATTCTTGGCAATCGTAAATTCTGCGGATTTTTGGGCGGCGATGAAGGTAATTTCTTCAACGTTGCCCTTTTTTTCCAACTTTTCCACGCCAACTTGCGAAAAGACAATAAATGTCCGCGAAAGAAATTTGCCGTCCGCCGCGTGTTGGTCAAAAATCAAAGTTACTTCGGAAAATCCGATACTTTGATAACCCGGCTGAGTTTTGCGAAGAAAAGCGAACATCCCAAGCCGCGTCGAATTTTTATCAGGTTTTCGGGTAATTTTCAACCTGACAATCTTCTGCCCGCCAACGATTTTTTCCGAGACGGCGGTCATCTTGACCACAAGTGTCAAATCGCCGCCGCCGTTGTGATAATCCTTGATTATTACTGTCTGTTTCATATTATTCAGGTTTGATAATTTGAAGTTTCATCGCCGTTGCCGCCAAATCAATTACATACGAAATCTGTTGATTGCGAGCTTCGTATTCATTTTCCGACCATTGTTTCGGAGCGTAAGCATTTCCCGCGCTACGAATTTTTTTGACGTATTCTTTTTTCGCATCGTCCGACAAAGCCGAGCCTGCCAAAAAGCCTGATTGCAAACCTTTGTGATAGGATTCAACGCGAATTCTATTCATTGCTTCATCGGCTTTGTTAATTCGCAGATAAGGTCTCTGAAAACGTGAAACGACGTTGTGCCATTTCCATTTTAAAATCGCCATTACGAAACCTTGCGAAAAACCGGACATCGTGTTTTCGTTTTTGGCTTGTTCACGCGCTTGATAATAACCCGAACCGAGTGCAACCCAAACACCAACTGCCGTGATTATCGGCACACCGGCGGTAAGGGCTAACGAACCCGCGCCCGCACCGGCAACCAATCCGCCCGTTTGCGCTTCATAAAGCGCGATTATATTTCCATAATAAGCGTTAAGTAATCCGGCTTTCGATGCTACTGCCAACGTATATAAACCGCCGACTTTTGTTAAACCTTCCAAATATTTTGCTGTTTGTGAATCTAATGGCATTTTTTCCTTCTCCTTTTTCTCCAAAAATAAATTTCTGACTGCTTTATTTCATCTGCTAAAAAGCCGTCTTCATATTGATAAGACATTTCGGGAAAAACATTTCACATTTTTTCAAAAAAAGAGACCTGAATAAATCAAGTCTCTAATTACTATGTTGAATTCTCCGTTGCGAACTCTATTTAACATCTAAAATCTGTGACATTTGCTCGTCCGAAGCTGCAAGCGAATATTTGCCCAAAGCGCGATAAATAATTGCCCGCGCCTCGTAATAATCTTTAATGGTGGGATTTATCTTAATCGCTTGATTAAAATCCGCTAAAGCCAAGTTATTTTGCGCTTTTAAGCCGTAAGCTAATCCGCGACGATAATAATTAATATCAGAAATCGGTTCTAATTTTATCGCAGCGGTTAGGTCTTGAATCGCCAAATTATATTGTTCTTTAAGCAGATAGAGAGTTCCGCGCAACGCAATTGCTTGGAATAAAGAAGGTTTTATTTTTATCGCTTCACTTAAATCCCGAAGGGCTAAATCGTCTTTACTGAGCCTAAAATAACATTCTCCCCGCAGATAAAAAATCTCTTCTTTTTCTACTTTCATAGTCAGATTTTTAAAATCGAGGTTGATGATGTGGGTTAAATCAGAAATCGCCAAATCGAATTTTTTATGGTCTTTGTAAATTATTGCCCGAAAATAATAAGCGTCCGAATAGTTGTCGGCAAGAGAGATGGCGGCTGAGAAATCCCGTAATGCATTTTGGTCATCATTAACCGCGTAGAAAACTATTCCCCGCAAAAACACCGAAAAACTCGAATTCGGGTTGAGCGCAACCGCCTGATTACAGTCTTTTAGTGCCGCCTGATAATCTTTTAATCTACGATAGACGGCACAACGGTTTGCGTAGGCATCAGCATAGTCAGACTTCAATTCAATCGCTCGGCTGAAATTTTGAATCGCCTGATCTGTTTTACCAAAAGACAGATCAGCCAACCCTAAACTATTAAAACCTTCCGCCGTATTTGATGAATTTTGACTTGATTGCGCCAACGTCAACCAGCAGAAACAAAGAACTAAAATAAAACTTCGTAAAATAATAAAAGCATTTTTTGGTTTATTTTTTTGATTCATAATTATTCTTCTTTTTATCCTTTCAAATCTGACGGTTTGCCCGTCTTTCACTTTAATAAGACAATTCGGCAAAAACATTTCAGTTTTTTTTTCGGATGGCAGGAATCTGTTTGAAGCAAATTAAAAAACCGCAAAGAAAACTCTCTGCGGTTTTTGGTGCTTTTCACTTTTTACTTTTTGGTTATCTCATCTCGGCAGACTTTGCCTGAATTGCCACGATGTCTTTGATTATGCTTCCCTCAAGTTGCTGTTTCAGACTGACAATATTTACTTCTTCAAATCGGATATTATATGCCATAGTGCCTTCCTGAATAATCAAGTCCAATTTTCTGAATTTCTTCCGCTGAAAAAATGCCCGATGCAGTCTGTGAGTAATAATCGGGTCGATAATTTTTACAAAATCCAACTTTGCGTCATCTATAATTCTTTGCATCATAAGTCCAATTCCGAAAGCACCTTCAGCACTACTTCGCCCATTAAGTCCGATTTGTTCAATATTACAATTATCGTAAGTATATGTAATATTAGAATCAGGACTATCGTTTTTTCTCGCTATTGCCATTGAAATACCAATCGCCATAATAATCTTCCTCCAATAATAAATTTCTATTACTCTTTATTTTTAACCTCGACCTTATTTGACCGCAGACAAGAAAATCCAATCCGATTTATATTTTTTCTCCGTATAACTTTTGTCTTCATATCTCAGTTTCAGAGATTTAATATCAAGGTCGGCGGGAATCTCAAATGATACCCAACCTTTTGCCATTTCGCCGTTGTCAATAATGCCAAAATTTAGAGTCGGACGAACAAAATAATAATTTTGTATATAGGTATTGTTTTCCGAATCTTTAAGTATGAAATAACTCGGTATAACTTCCCAATCTTCCGTGCCGTTGGTATTGTCAACAATTACCTGAACCGCCGCAAATTTATTTCCGGGTTCCGGTTTTAAAAACACGCTTTCTCCCGAAACAAAATTCTTCACGCCGATGACTTTTATAATCACCTGCGAATTTTCAACTAAAGCTTCTGCCGATTTTTCGCTTTTTGCGGCATTCGAATTGGCTGTTACAACTATCTGTGCAACAACTTCATTTCCCGACAACATCGCCAAACCATTCAATAACACGGCAACCGACAACAATAACTTTGTAATGTTTTTCATAATTTTCCTCTCCTAAATTTCGGTAAAATTCTTACCATTCATCTTGATAAGACATTTCGGGAAAAACATTTCACTTTTTTTTAATTTTTTAGGATAGCCGGAAACTATTGAAAATAAGGAAAAAAACCGTCAAGTAATCCGGCGGTTATTTCCAATTAGTATTTGACTATTACTTCAAATCAATAGCTTTTTTCTCAGACACTTTTCCATTTTGCAAAGTAATCAATATTTGACCTTTCCCGTCTGGCGCAACCAGTCGGTAATTTGCTTTTTTCTGTTCATAATCTTCATCCGTTATCAGTGGGTCCTCCATTATTTCAAACATAGCTTGAACTTCATACTCAGTCATCCCCACTTTTATTTGTTCAAAATTCTTCCTATTTACTTCCTTTTTATTATATGGATCAGGCAAAGGCACAGGAGCAGTAAGACCACTCTCATTACTTTCCGGCATCGGCACATTTTTTTCCAAACTTTCTAAATCATTAGTTCGGTTTGAATCATTTTGAGCAACTGATTTGTTACAGCCGGAAGCAAAAGTGCCAATAAAAATAAAAACTATCGTTAAATTTATGCAAATAAATCTTCTATTCATTCTTTAATCTCCTTTTGCGGATTATTTTTCTACTCAACCGAATTGAAATCCATCCTTATTTTGCATATGAGCGAATTTCTTCCCACAGATCTCCTTTGCGGGCTGACCACAGGACATCGAATTTATCGTCGAGAATCCTGATGTTTGCGCCGTATTTAGGATTTTGCGTGATCCATAAAGCAGCAAAACTGTTGCTCTCGATGCCGTTTTTAGTCGTTTTTAGTGAATTTTGTTTTAAGACCAAATTGCTTCTGTTTTTATCCTGATTAGCTATAAACGCGCTCATCTCATTTTCGTCAAACAATGCGATAGTCGGCACATCCGTTTTGTATGAACCGAATGCCAGCCGCGCTTTTTTGTTCTTGTCATAAAGCACCAAACTCGGTGTTTCGCCGCTCGTAACCGACGCATTATCAGCAAGAATCGCCCGAAGATTTCCGTCTTTGTCAACCAATCTAAACTCCTGTGCCGTAACAACTACGGAAGGATTGCTTTGGGCGGAAACTTTCGTCTCCGAAAAAAACCAATTAAAACCTGCACCGCCAATCAAGCCGGAAATCATCATTGTCAAAAGTAGCGAAAGATATTGTTTTTTACTCATTTTCATTCTCCTCAAAATCCAATTTTTATGAAAACTCTTGTTTTCTACTTTGATAAGACAATTCGGGAAAAACATTTCAGATTTTTTTCAAATAAAAAGACCCGAATAAATCAAGTCTCCGCTTACCAAGTTGAATTCTTTGGTGCAAACTCTATGGAATATCTAAAATTTGCGATTTTCGCTCATCCGAGTTAGCGAGTGAATATTTGCCCAACGCGCGATAAATAATTGCCCGTGCTTCGTAATAATCTTTAACTGCGGGATTTATCTGAATCGCTCGATTAAAATCCGCTAAGGCTAAATTAAATTGCGCTTTTAAGCCGTAAGCCAGCCCGCGACGATAATAAGCAAAATCAGCATTCGGCTCTAACTTTATTACGGCAGTCAGGTCTTTAATCGCCAAATTATATTGTTTCTTTAGCAAATAGATATTTCCGCGCAGAGTAATAGCTTCAGACAAGGAGGGATTTATTTTTAACGCTTCAGTTACATCCCGTAAAGCTAAATCGTCTTTTTCGAGCAGAAAATTACTGCTTCCGCGCTGATAAAAAATCTCTTCTTTTTTGAAGTTCGGGGACAGGTTCTTAAAATTGAGGTCAATGATGCGGGTTAAATCAGAAATCGCCAAATCGAATTTTTTATGGTCTTTGTAAATTATTGCCCGAAAATAATAAGCGTCCGAATAATCGTCGGCAAGAAAAATGGCGGTTGAGAAATCTCGCACTGCGTTTTGGTCATCACCAACTGCAAAGAAAATCATTCCCCGCAACAATAATGAAAAACTCGATTTCGGGTTGAGAGCAACCGCCTGATTACAGTCTTTGAGCGCCGCTTGGAAATCTTTTAATCTACGATAAGCAATACAACGGTTTTCGTATGCATCGGCATAATCAGACTTCAAATCAATCGCCCGACTGAAATTTTCAATTGACTGATTTGTCTTACCGGCAGACAAATCAGTCATTCCCAACTTATTAAAATCTTCCGCAGTAGATGATGAATTTTGACTTGATTGCGCCAACGTCAACCAGCAGAAGCAAAGAACTAAAATAAAACTCCGAAAAATAATAAAAACGTTTTTTTGCGTATTTTTTTGATTCATACTCATTCTCCTTTCAATTTGTTAAAAATCCGAGGGATTTTTCCCTCTTTCAAGTTAATAAGACATTTCTGAAAAAACATTTCAGATTTTTTTTTCAGACGCTGGAAATCAAAAACCGCAAAGTGAACCTTTGCGGCAATTGATATTTTTTATTTTTTACTTTTTACTTTTTATTTTTTATTTCAAGTTTCCCCAATCGCCCGATTGGATGAAACTAGCCCAATAGAAAGGATGTTGGCGGTTCGGTTTTTTGAGCATTTCGAGTTGAACTTGTCGTAAAGACGCGCCGCGTCCCAAACCGTTTTTGAGATTTTTGTAATAATTCGTCATCATTTCACGGGTTACAAAATCGCTCACCGACCACAAACTCATCACCAAAGATTCAGTTCCCGCCAAGACAAAAGCGCGGCGCAAACCATAAACGCCTTCGCCGTTGCGGACTTCGCCCAAACCCGTATCGCAAGCCGATAAAATGACTAATTTTGTTCCCCAAAGATTCAAGCCGGATGCTTCGAGAGCGGTTAAAATTCCATCGTCTTTTTCGCCTTTGCGCGAATTTGCTCCTGCAAATGCAAGTCCGGAACGAAGAAGCGGATTAACGATTTTTTTGTCTTCGAGAAAAAAACCGTGCGTTGCCAGATGCAAAATTTGCGGTGCATTCGTTTGTTTCAAAACGGTTTCGGTAGCGTTGGCATCGGTCAAAATATTTGCGTTCGGAAAAATAGTTTGAATTGATTTTGCTTCCTGCAAGGTTCCGCCGAGGGGCGCGAAAAATGTGTCGTTTTGGCGTTTTCCCGAAACTGACGCGGTTTCCGATGTGCCGAATAAAGGATTGGCAATCACCATCGGATTGTTTTTACTCTCGCGTTTTGTTTGCATTCTCAACAAATCGCGTCCGCTTGTCAGATATGTGAACGAATAATTTTCAATCAAAAATTGATTTTTTTCATCAACCAAAGCCTCAAACGGAATCAGATTTAATTCACCGTCGGGCGAGATGAGCAGATGTGTCGCATCGCCCAAAAACGGGCGAAGTTGTGCCAATATTTTCTTGTCCACAATCCGCGCAAGTTGTGCGACATCTTTTCGTTTCACGTCGCGCAAGGCTTGGCGAAAATTCTCGGTGGATTCATCAATCGTTTTTGCCGCCCCCAAATCTTTCCATTGAATTGCACCTTGCCGACGCACGACGTAAGCCACATAATGCGGTTCACCGAAAGCCTTTTTTTCATCGTTGCCTACAGCTTTCGGGTCGAACGGGCGGTAAATTGCAAATTCAATCAACGCGGCGTTTTCGGGAATTGCCGCCTGAATCGAAGAAATTGTTGCGGGCTGGATTCGGGAACGAAACTCCGAGCTACGGCGGCTGATTTCCTGTTCCAATTTTTCCTTCTGTTCTTCGAGTTCTTTGATTTGTTTTTCGTTCATATTCTCAGTCGCGTTGAGAATTTTTTGCGCGAGTTGCGAATTTATTTTTATTAAGTTTTCGAGCAAAATTTGGTCGTTAGAGTTGAAACGGTTTCGCAGTGCCGAAAACTCGAACGCCACCGCATCGGACACACGCCCTTTGCGCTCGAAAATGGTTGTCAGCGCAAGTTCGAGTGCCGCCGCGTCGTTTGGCGCAAACTTCAGATGCGCCGAAAGATATTGATTCGTTTCGCCCGCAAGCGAGTTCAGATAGAGCAACTTTTGTTTTTCGGAACTCGTAAAAAGTATCGTTTGCGCGGCGCGTTCACTGAGCCGATGCGAGCGTTTCAGCAAATCAAGCGATTGCTTTGTTTCGCCTTTCGCCTGATAATTTCGCGCAAGCGAATTCAAGTAACTAATCACGTCAGGATGCGGCGCAACGAAAAGTTTTTCGACAACTTCCAAAGCCTTTTTGTATAACGGTTCGGCTTGTTCATAATCGCCTTTGTCGGTATAAAACCTTGCCAGAAAATAAATCGTGGTGGCGTAATCCGAATGTTCTTTGCCGACGGTTTTTTCCATCATCTCGACGGCTTGCCGAAAAAGCAGTTCGGCGCGGTCGTAATTGCCTTGCATTTGATACAAAACCGCCAGATTTCCGAGCATTCGCGCAATCCGATAATGTTCTTCCCCGAATGTTTTTCGCAAAATTTCCAAGCCGCGCAAATAATTCTCTTCAGATTGTTTAAAATCGCCTTTCGTGCGATATGACGTGCCGAGAAATTCCAAACTTCGTGCTATATCAGGATGATTTGGTCTGAGTGCTTTTTCCCGAATTTCGAGAGCGCGTTTGTATAATTCGAGGGCTTTATCTTCATCGCCTTTTGCCGAAAAAACGCTTCCCAGATTGTTTAACGTAACGGCGGTACTCGCGATGGTCGGCGCAAGTATTTTTTTTTTTATTGCGAGCGCGCGGCGCAAAATTTGTTCGGCTTTGTCATAATCGGCAAGGTCTGTGTAAATTGAACCCAAATTACCAAGCGAAGTCGAAAGATCGGCGTTTTCCGTGCCTAAAACCTTTTCACGAATCAAAATTGCCTTTTCATAAAGCCGGATGGCTTCGTCGTAATTGCCCAAATTGTCATTGGCAAGTGCCAGATTGTGAAGCGTTCGGGCAACATCGTGATGATAAGTTCCGAAGACTTTTTCACGAATTTCCAACGATCTTTGGAACAGTTGAATCGCTTTTTTGGGATCGCCTTTGCTCAACCAAATCAACGCCAAATTTGCAAGCGAGGCGGCAACGTCTATGTCGTCCGCGCCCGATTCCTTTTCCTGAATTTCAAGCGAACGGACTGCTAAATTCAAGGCTTCATCATATTTACCGGCATTGTAAAAATTGATTGAATCATTGTGATATTTTCGCGCTTCTTCCAAACGAAGTTCTTTTTCATTTGCATCACGCAAATCGGTGAGCGTAATTCGGTAACGTCCTTTTTCTGCGGGAAAATTTGGTTTTGTTTTCAACTCCAGCAGATAAATGCCCGCCGAAAGTGCCGTAAAATCAATCTTTTCGCGCCCGTCGCCGCTCAAAATCGAATCTCTTCTAACAAACGGTTCGTCATCTGTTCCAACAACAACGACAGCGACATCAATTCCGAGTTGTTCGATTGTAACGGCGGCAAATTGATTTGTGGCAAGTATGATTTGATAAACGTGCTTTTCGTTTCGCGCAATTTCGCTTTCAATCGGCTTATTTAATTCAAGCGGCGTGTTTTGGCTGTAAGAAATTTGAGTAAAAAAGCAAACCGATAATATTGCGAAAGTTAAAGAATTTATTTTCGCAAATTTATTTGACTGCATAAATTGAAAAAGCAATTTCGGCAACATCGGATCATCTCTGTAACAAAATTTATTATCGCACAATTCGGAAAGAATAGTTACCGATAATTTCACTTGCGCCGTTTGCCGCCACGCCGGAAACTTCGAGCGTGTAAATTTGCGATTTCAACGGTTTAGCCGGAAAACTCACGTTCAAAGCACGATTTCGTTTTGATTTTATTTTGCCGGTTTGCCAAAGAATTTTGCCGTCCGACGGATTTTGCAGACGAACTCGATACGCCGGAAAATCATCGGCTTCGAGTTCCAATTTCATTGCCGCAGTATCTGTGTTCGGGGGAATCGAAAGCGTTGGCACATCGCCGCTTCCGCGCAAAGGCGGCGCGAGAACAAACGATGCAATCGTAATTTGTCGGCTCGGCGAATTTATCGGTTTCGGTTGAATTTTTCCTGCTTTTCGACGATTTGCGGTTGCGGTTGAATTGATTTTTGATTTTGCAGTTCGCGTTCCAATTTCTCGCGTTCTTCGCGGACTTTGGCGAGTTCTTTTTCAGTTTCTTCGCTTGCTGTTTGCCGATTGGCAATTTCGTCTTGCAGTTGTTTTTCGCGCTCCTTTAATTCGTTTTCGCGGCGCAAAAGTTCTTCGCGGTTAGTTTTTGCTTGCTCCATTTCAAAACGCAAACGGGAATTTTCGCGGTAAAACCAACCGCCCAAAATCAACAAAGCAAGCGCGGCAAGCGCAAAACTCCATTGAAGCGAAAAGCGCGGAATTGTAAAAAATCCTGCTAAACTTTCTACAAAAGTTCTTTTCGGTTTCGTTTCGGCAAATTGCCGGAAAGTTTCGGCAAACTTCACTTTTTCGCGGCGAATCGGCGAAGCCAGATAATAATTCTTAAATTGTTCGAGCGTCGTGCCGCGCAAATCGTTTCTGACGTAAGCATCAACCAAATCTTTTTCTACCGCGCTCAAATCATTGGCAAAATCATCATCGGTAAAACTCAATTCATCTAAAATTTCAGCCTCCGCGTCCGGCAAAACGCCAAGCAGATACGAGGTTATTTTTTCGTTGTCGTAGGTCTTATTCATTGTTTTTTTGTTCGAGATTGAAGCATCTCTACATTTATAAGACAAAAATCGAAAAACATTTCGTCAATTATGTCTTATTTTTTTTCGGCGCATTTTTTGACGCAAGTTTCGAGCTTATCCCGAATGCGGCAAGCGCGAATGCTGAGCGCATTTACCGAAATTTCCAAACGCGCCGCAATCGCTCGACGATTTTCGATTTTTGTCCTTTCTTCGCCAACATAATAACCTAAAATTATTTCCCGATTTGCCGCGTCCAACTTGCCTGTGCAATTTTCCAAACAAACGAGCATTTTTTCCTTTTCCTCTTTTTCGTCCGTTTCCGCCGCCGCTTTTTGATGAACGGTTTCATCAATCGGAACATTTTGTTTTTCCTTGCCGCGCAAAGATTCCAAAAAGACAAAACGCGCCGTAATATAGCAAAATTTCGCGGGCGTTTCGCTTTCAATTTTGCCTGCCTCTTCGAGTCTGCGGGCAACACGATTCAATGTTTCGTCCGCCAATTCTTCGGGCAGAAGACAGTTTTTGCGGTCAAAATAGGAAATCAAACGTCCGCGCATTTCCAGATATTTTTGTCCGTCTGAATCTGCGCCTTCATCAAACCATTCGAGCAATCGGCGAAAAGCCGCCGGAGATAAATTCCAATCTTTTTTTTGCTCGGTTTTCTGCATCTAAGTTTGTGAAATTTTAACCTTTCCGCGCCTGCAAAACAAATAAATGCGGAATAAAATCCTCACGAAACGCGATTTGTTATTTACCTTTGATTTTGTCATCATAATTTTGAAGGAACGAAAGATTTATGACACCTGAAACAAACATTTCCGAAAGCGGTTACGACATTACACCGATTTCAGACGAAAAACGCGCACAATTAGCAATGGATTTGGATGACGAGGCGTATCGCGTCCTACTCGAACACGGCACAGAACCGGCGTTTTGCGGAAATTTGACCGACAACAAAGAAGCAGGCGTTTATGCCTGTGCTTTGTGCGGCTTGCCGCTTTTTTCTTCAAACGACAAATTTCATTCCGGCACGGGTTGGGCTTCGTTCTACGCGCCGTTTGATAAGGAACATTTGAAAATCTACCGCGACACCAAATTCGGAATGATTCGCGAAGAAATTCGTTGCGCTCGGTGCGACGGACATCAAGGGCACGTTTTCCCAGACGGTCCGCCGCCGACAGGTTTGCGTTATTGTTTGAATTCCGCTTCCTTAGAATTTTTCTCGGAAGGCGAAGAAATTATACAAAAGTGAAAACCTAAAAACTAAAAGTGAATAGTGACGGAATTTCTTTTTTCTTTCACTATTCACTTTTAGTTTTTAGGTTTTCACTATCGCAAACCTTGCCCGAATTGTTCTGTTCCGAACGTGCCGATTCCATTTAATCTAAAACTAAAAACAAGCCGATTTTCGCGGCGAACGCCAACATTGTAGGTGTAGTATTGCGCGGTTACGGCACAGCAATCGGAAGCGTGTCCGATTGTATATAACGAGCTTACCAACGGCGTGTTTCTTAGACTTCGATTGTTTTCAAAGTCGAAGAATAGCGAAAATCCGCCGTAATAGCCTTTGTCGCGGTTGCCGACAAAAACGGACGGACTCCATTGCGAACCGCGTAGAGTTCCGGCTTCGCGGCGGTCGAGGTTGCCGTATTGTTCCAAGGACGGAATTAGCGTTACGGCGCGTGTGTAATAGAAAGTCTGGAAAAATTTTATCAACTTTGAGTCGAGTCCGACGGTTGCCGAGATTGCCCGCAACCCGTCGCCTTGCACGCCAACATCCATTCGCGTATTGAGAAAAACGCCGTTGCGCGGACGATAAGTTGCGTCAATGTTTATTGGTGAAAAACGGCGCGGAACGCCACCGAAAGTGTAGAAGGTGAGCGCGGTAATTGGTTGTATTTGGTTTCTTTGCCCCGGAATTAATGCGCCGCCGAATCGCGTGTCGAAGAAATATTTTCCGCGAATAGTCAAAGTAAAAAGCTCGTAAGGCTGCACGGACAAAGGATTTTTTGAAAGCGAAGCGTCCTCGCGCAGAGCTTTTTGGGCTTCGTCGGTAACGGCTTCCGTATAACTGCGCGTGAAAATTCTGTTAGTAACGCCGAATTCGATTTCGTTTGTGTCGGTAACCGTGTCAGAAAAATCGAAACGGATGATTTTGCGAAAATTATCCACGCCTTTGATATAACGGTATGTCAAAAAGGGTTCGATGACGTGGCGGAAACGGAAGGCATCGTTTTTTCCGTAATAGTTTCGCGCTAAGGCAACGGGGCGAAAGTCTAATTCAAATTCGCCGTATTTCCGCAAGACATCGCGCCCGACGACGCGGCGCATATCGTTGAACGAGTTGGAATAGTAAGTTACGCGAGTTCCGACGATTGCCGTCAGCGTAAAATACTTTGTATTTATCGGATACATCAGTTGCGGATGAACGTCCAATCTTTGCACAAGAGCGGGCGAGACGGTCGGGTCTAATCCGGTTTGTTGTTGATAAAGAAATAGGTTATCGGTTTCTTCGCGCCGCGAAACTCCTTCGGCAGATGTTTTGAAGGAAAAGTATAAATTCTTGAGAAACGATAGTTCCGTCGGACGTTTTTCAAAATTTACGCTTGGGAGATTTCTAGTTTTGATTCGCACGTTTGGAATCGAGATAACCTGCGAACGTGCCAACAGGTTAAATGTATAAGAATCCCAACTTTTATTTAGAAAAACCTGTGAAACTTCGATGGGCGAGATAATTTGTTGAATGCCATCGGAGAATACTTGTCGAAAAGCGAGATTTGAAGTCAAACGCACGTCGGCAACGGCAGTAAAACCGTTGCGAAAATATTGCACGCCTTCGGCATAGATTAAACTTCCGCCTTGGTCGGGTGTGGCATCGGAAGCATTTGCGCCGAAAATGCGGTCTTTGACAGCGTAAAAGCCGAAGTTAAAATACGAACGCGAATTGGCGCGAGTCCGCACGTCCAAGCCGTAACCGATGCCGCGTCCCGTGTATAAATCCAATCTCACGGTAGCATCAGCCGAGCGTCCGAGCGTTTGAAAATACGCGCCGGAAAAGCGAAAACCTTTGTTTTGCGAAAAGCCGATGGTCGGCGTTAAGAATCCCGATTGGCGGTCGCGTCTTTCAATGGGAATGGAAGCGTAAGGCAAGGTTATAATCGGCACATCGCGGATGCGGAATTTAGCGTTTTTGAGTTTGATTTTATCGTCGGGCTTGATACGCGCTTCTTTTTCGGGAAAGCTCCATTT
>CALMEH010000031.1 GCA_937863115.1 uncultured Acidobacteriota bacterium | reverse complement strand
GGTTTTTTGGCTGTTTGCCAAAATCTTAAAAAGTGCCTTTTTTGCGACATCGAAACGCGCAAAATTGGATTATCGTCTGCGGGTTTTAATCAGCCGATTGATTGGCGCAGCGATTTTTGTTATTGGAATTTTTGCAGCTTTAACGGTTATTGTGCCATCGTTCAAATTCGGCGATTTGATTGCAGGGCTTGGCTTTACGTCATTTATCGTAGGTTTTGCAACAAAAGATATTTTGAACAATTTGCTGTCGGGCGTTTTGATTTTATGGAAACAGCCATTTCACATCGGCGATTATATTTTCATCAAAGATAAGCAAGGCAAGGTTGAACACATCGGCGTTCGCGCTACGTCCTTGAGAATGGACGATGGCGAAATGATAATTATTCCGAACGGCGAAATGTATTCCGAGCCGTTGACAATTCGTGGCGCAGGCACACAACGGCGGATGAAACATCAAATCAGTATCGGTTACGAAGCCGATATTAAACAGGCAAAATCAAGAATCTTGCAGGTTTTGACAGTTTTAGAAAGTGTTACGAATGAACCGAAACCGGAAGTTTACGTTACCGATTTAGCTTCGGAAGGTGTAAAACTTTCAATATATTTTTGGATTGATACCAACAAACACAAAGCGATGAAAGCCGTGGACGAAGCGGCGACGGCAATCAAAGAAACTTTAAACAAATTCGACATCGAACTTTATCCGCCCGATTCGATTATCGTTCAAAATGCCGACAAATCGCCATCCGAAAACGGTAGCAAGAAGATAGAAATGTAGAAAAGGAAGAGAAGAAAATTTTATCTCTTCTTCTATTTATTACTGTTTCTGCTTCCGGTAAAGCCGGTCGGCATCACGCCCGAACCGCGAAAAAGCGGTGTGAAAATCCATTTACTGTGATTTTCCTGACCATAATAAGCAACGACGGATTTGCTCTGGCTTTGGCTGACAACGCCAATAAAAGGCGTGTCGGTGGTATCAAAACTTTCATCGTCCGCACCGTCTGCGGCATCGGTGTTTTCGTCTTCGGCATCAAGTTTCGTGTTGGTGATAAATGCGCCAACTTGATCGGCAATGTTGCGCGGCATACTGTCCGAAGTAGGCAATAAACCGTTGTTGTAGTTTTGCACACGGCGGGCAAAACTTGCCAATTTATTCATCGGCCCAAGTTTCCATTTGCCGTCTTCGCTGAGAGGATCAATCGCCGCCGATTCGCGTAAGATTTGGACTTTTTTCGTGCCTTGCGGCAAACCTTCGAGCAGATCGTCAATAGATTCGGGAAGTTTCGCGCCGTTATAAAAACTGACATACCGTTGAATTGCCACGGCAACTTCTTCGCCGCGCCGGATTTGTTCGAGTTCCTTTTCGCGCGGGACATTTTGCTGAACGCTCGGCGCAACCGCCAAAAGCGCAACCGAAACAAGTGCCATAATCGCCATAATCGAAATCAAAGACATTCCGCGTTCGGATTTGCGATTTGCGATTTGCGATTTGCGATTTCTTTTCTTAAAAATCCGCAATCCGCAATCCGCAATCCGCAATTTTCTAATTGTCTCCATCGTCATCATAATCGTCCTTTGTTTGTTTCTGTCTTTGGTCTTGATTCGGATTATTTATCGTATTATTCGGCGTAACTATCGGAAATTTGTCGCAGGGAATTCCCGGCGGACAATTCGGATTCGGATTGGTAGTCGTCGGATTAGTGTTATTAAAAGTCGGATTGGTTTGAACACCGCGCGGATTATTGTTGTTCGTCGAAGTCGTTCCGCCGCCGATTGATTTCATAAGTTTGCGGTATTCGAAACCTAAGAATTTATCCTGCACCTTCAATTCGGTTCTTGAAATGCTGACAACTTTAAATCGCCCGCCGATGTCGTCATTCAAGCGCACCGATCTTTGAGCTTGTCCCTCCAAAATATCTGCCGAAGGATTGTTATTTCCTTTGCGAAACGTTACGCCGATATATTCAAATTGCGGTTGCGGCGCGGATTGAATATTAAACGCCACCGGATTTGAATAAAGTTTGCCGTCTGGCGTAGCAACCGTAATTATCAGATTTCCGGCGTTTCTAATCAAATCCGAAGGAATTTGCGCCGTTAATCTCTGCGAATTTACAAAATTAGTCGGCAAAGCCATTCCATTTACTAAAATCCGTGATTCAGGCGTAAATTTATCGCCGCTGACATCAATTTGAAAACCGTTTTGTCCGGCATAAATAATTGCACCGCTTCCGGCTGTTGCGGTAAAAATCGTCAACGGCGGCGTTGGTGTCGGAACAGGAGTGTCGGGAATATACTGAGTCGGCGACGGTGTCGGTGTCGGTGAATACGGAGTCGGCGGCGGCGGTTCGTAAAAAGCGAAAATATTTCTGCCCGCGTCAGGCGCGTATAAACTTCCCGGTCTGTAATCAACCGGAACAGAAGCGTAATTTGAATATATTTCGGATTGCGACGGCATTACTTCCTTCGAGGCATTATTGTTTGCGCCCGTCGGTTTCGGAGTCGGCGATTTTGTTGCCGTAACGGTCGTTTTTTTGCCGAAAAACATTCCGCCGAAGGTGTATGTGAGCATCAGCACAGCCAACACGCCGAGAACAATAGCGGCGATTATTTTATTCCTTTCGGTCGGAGTTTTGCCTTCAAAAAGTTTCATTTTATTTGAGTTTTGAGTTCCAACTTCAGTTGGCGCAAATGCGAGCGAAGCGATTGCATTTGATTTGCGCTGATTATCTTAAAAGTTAATCAATGCTGAACCCGCATTGCTTCGCTCGCGTTTTGCCAACTGAGT
The DNA here is from genome assembly GCA_937863115.1 of uncultured Acidobacteriota bacterium. Lineage (GTDB taxonomy): Bacteria > Acidobacteriota > Blastocatellia > Pyrinomonadales > Pyrinomonadaceae > CALMEH01. The sequence continues at coordinate 7,071 of CALMEH010000031.1, read as the reverse complement.
TGGAACTCAGAACATTTTACTGCTCTTTATCAATCTGTTGCGGAACAAAATTCGGACGGCGATAATAAGCCGCCATTTCAAGCCTTAATGCCACAATTTCGCCGCGTTTTTTGCCTTGCGGAACTTTCGGTTTCGGCGTTGCTTGCGTAATTTGTGTCGGGTTTATTCCGCCGTTCCGAAAATCGGTCAATGGCGGATTTTGCATTTGTTTGTCGGCGACGTTTTGCTTATTATCTTTTTTCTCTTCCGAATCCGCCGGTTCAAATTCGATTGTGCTGATTACGATAAATTGATTGTTCGTTTCGATTTGGCGAATAAAACGCCGCAGATTTTGATATGAACCTTCAACCGTCATTGTTACATAATCACCCGGAAAAAGGCTTTGAAATTTCGCCCTGCCGCTTTCCTTTTCGTCCTGTGCATTATTTGAAGCAGTGATTTCAAGTCGTTGATAATCGGGTCCGGTCGTGTTCGTTAAACCGTAGCCCACAATCAAGCCGTTAATCTGCTGATAAAGCGCGGAACGACTGATCGAATCCGGTTTCAAAGCTCTGGTTTCAAAATCGTCAACGCTGTTGATGAGTTCGGCAACACGCTTTTCGGTAGTTTCAGCCGAACCGAACCGCTGTTTTTCACTAATCAGTTTTTTCTCTAATTCATCTTGCTTGGCGCGATTGTTTTTGAGTTCACTCTCACGCGGCATAACAAAGAAAAGATAAAGCAGAAGCACCGACAAAATTGCCAAACCAGCCAGCCCGACCGTTGTAATTTCGGGAATTCCCCACATTCCGCCATAAACTTTTCGCGGACGATTGTTCGGAACAACCGTATTTATGGGGTCTTTTTCGATAACGATATTTTCCTGTTCAGTCAGCAAAACAGTTCGTTCTGTTTTTTCAACGACAACCGCCGAATCATAATCATTGGTAATGATTTCCGGCTCTTGTTTCGTATTTTCGGCTTCGTTCGGTTTAAGATTTTCGCTCATTATTCGTTCCCTCCGTTTTGAGCAATTTGCGGCGAATAACCGACGCTCGGCGTGTAAAGCAAACTCAAAGTATATTCAGTATAAGTAATAGTGTCGGTTTGCTGTAAATCCTGACTGCGAAGTTCGGCACGAAAAATCCCCGAACTGTTCATATTATCAATCATTGCCATCACTGCCGGATAATCGCGGCTCAAAACGGCAAATTCGAGTTGCGCTTTGATGCGGTCGCCGTCTTTATAAACATTTTCAACAGCAATGCGCGACGCGCTGACACTTCCGGGCAGAACGCCTTCCAAATCGGAAAACAGACGCGACCAACCAAATGATTTACTCGCTACGAGCTTATGCGCGGCAATCAGCAATTCGCGTTTATCTGCCGGAAGCTGCTGCTGAACCGCATCATTTTTACTGCTGAGGTCTTTGAGTTCGTCCTCCATCTTCTTTATGTTGGCAACCGCAATCTCATTTTGGTTAGCCGCCTCGCGCCATTTGGTAAATGCCCAAGCCGTGCCTGCCACCGCCAAAGCAAGAAGCAAAAGCGAAATGACATATGGAAGCGTCCTGTTCCGAAAAGGTTTGCTGGCAAGATTGGTTTTTGTAATCACTGTTTTTTGATTGTCCTTTGTCTGTTGTCCGTTGTCCGTAGAATAAGAAAGTCTATCAAAGAAAAAAGAGCAACTGCAAACTAAAGGCTGTTAGCAGTTGCTTTCACGTTGAATTTTATTGAAAAGTTGCAAAACTTTAATCGCGCGAAGGCAAACCTTCTTGTAATTCTTCTTCACTCAAGGCGCGATAGGCGCAGACGCGATTTCTGCCTTCGCGTTTGGCGCGGTAGAGCGCGGAATCGGCGAGTTCGACGAGTTCAATCGGATCACTCGAATCCATCGGATAAGAAGCGATGCCGATGCTGATCGTGATTCGATGCGTTTCCGTAGGTTTCCCGTGCCGAACAACGCTAAACTCTGTATTTTCAATCTCCGCACGGATTCTTTCTGCCGCAACAATGGCTTGTGTAAGCGACGCATCGAGCAAAAACGCCGCAAATTCTTCACCGCCGAAACGTGCCGCCACGTCGCCACTCCGCAAATTTTGCGTGATGCAGAAGCCGATTTCTTCTAAAGTTTTACTTCCCGTCAAATGCCCGAAAGTGTCGTTGACCGATTTGAAATGGTCAATATCCATCATCAAAACGCAAAAGCCGCGAATTTCCGCCTTTGCCCTTGCCGCTTCGCGCCGGAGTTCCGAAAAAAACGAACGACTTGAAAGAAGTCCCGTCAAATCATCGTGCGAGAGCAGGCGGCGAATCTGTTTTTGATATTCCAAATCAATTTCGTCCAGCAAATCAAACCGAAAAATATGTTCGCCGATGGTGATTTTATCGCCGTTTTGCAGAATTTCACGGGTAATTTTTTCGCCGTTGAGAAAAGTTCCGTTGCGCGAAAACAAATCGGTCAAAACATATTCGAGTTCGCCGGTTTGAGATTTGACCATTGTTGTAAGTTTGGCGTGTTGACGGGAAACTTTGCTGTCGTTGATACGCACATCGGCTTCGAGAGCGCGACCTAAAATAACTTCTTCGCGCTCAAGTGGAATCGGCACGGCAAGCAAATCACCGCTCAAAAAAACCAGTGCCGGACGCAAATCGCGCGGCGGACGTTTTGTTTCGTTCATAGTCCGAAGTTTGGGGAAAGAGATTGCGGGCAAATCGCCCTAAGTTTATAGAATAGCTTATTTTAGCGCAAAATTCTAGAGATTTTTGTGGGATGTTTTTATCTTACATTATTCAAAAAATCAGAACAAGGAGCGGTAGCGACTTGGCAAATTACGCTTTTCTATTACATACCACCTTTCACTTATCACATATCACTTATTCCGAAAAAAAAGCCAAGTCGCTACCGCTCCTTGTTCAGATAAGTGATATGCGTCTAAGATTATGATTTGCGAATGAAAATTCTTATCGTAAAACTCAGCAGTATTGGCGACATCGTGCATACTTTGCCCGCATTGGCGGCGATTCGACACGCTTTGCCGAATGCGGAAATCACTTGGGCGGCGGAGAAACGCGCAACGGAAATTTTGCGCGGAAATGAGTTTTTAGACAATTTAATCGAAGTTGATACGCGCTCGCTTCGCAAAGGCAAAATCATCGGCGAAATCTTGCCTGAAGTTGCCAAACAACTTGGCGAACTCCGAAAATTCAAATTCGACGCTGCGCTCGATTTTCAAGGTCTCTGGAAATCGGCGGCGATTGCGAAACTTGCGAAAGCGAAAAAAATCTACGGTTTTGCAAAATCTAATTTGCGCGAACCTTCGAGCCGTTTGTTGCTCACGAAAACTTTTGAAATTCCGCCAAACACACATATTATCCGCAAAAATTTAATGCTTGCGGAAAAAGCTCTGAAAATCCTTGCGCCGACCGATAACTTTGAATTTCCGATTTTTACAGACGAAAATCACAAAGCCGAAGCCGAAAAAATCATTAGCGAAACAGGCGAAAATTTCGCAATCTTAAATCCGGCGGGCGGTTGGGTTACAAAGCTCTGGCACGCGGAAAAATTCGGCGAATTGGCAGACAAACTTTGGGAAGAAAAAGGTTTATTTTCCGTAATTACAACCGCGCCAAACGAAAAAAAACTTGCGGAAAAAGTTTTGGCAAACAATAAATCAGGCAAGATTTTGGCAACGCAACCAAGTTTAAAAGGCTTTTACGAATTAGCAAAACGCGCCAAAATCTACGTCGGCGGCGACACTGCGCCGACACATCTCGCGGTTGCCGCAAACGCCCCGATTGTCGGCATTTTCGGTCCGACCGAATGGTGGCGCAATGGCAGTCCGAACGCCGATGATTTGTGCGTCGAACGCAACGACATCGGTTGCCGCGTAAATTGTCATCGGCGCACTTGCAACAGATGGATTTGTATGGACATCAAAGTTTTGACTGTTTTTGATGCGGTTCGAGCGCGTCTTGAAAATTCGGCGTAAAATTTTACATTTTTTTATCAAAAAAATTTATGAAAAATAATGCAAAAAGCCGAATGTAAAATGTATAATGATTTATCGTTTCGGTGAAATTTATGAAAAAAAATCTTCTTCGTTCGTGTTTGCTTTTGGCGGTTTTCGCGCTTTGTTTTTCGTCAATTTCAGCACAGTCCAAAAAAAATAACGACGAAATAAAATCTTACATTGTCGGCGAAACGCTCTCCTACGAAGGTAAATTCAGCAAAGCGATTTTGCGCGGCATTTCCATTGCCGACCTTGTTTTTTCGGTTGAACGTGCGGCTGACGGCGAAAATTTTTTTGTTAAATCCCGCGCCAAATCAAAAGGCACACTTGTCGGGCTTTTCGGTTTCAAATTTCTTCAAGAAATTGAGTCAACTATTGACGGCAAAACACTCGACATCTTGAAAAGCGTCAAAAACGACGTGCAAAATGACCGCGTGCGCGAATCGGAAGCGATTTTCGATTATAAAAATAAACAGGTAACTTACATTGAAATTGACCCAAAAGACACAATGCGTCCACCGCGCAAAGTTGCTTCGCAAATCGAAACAGGAACGCAGGATTTTATCAGCGGACTTTATCTTTTGCGAAGTATGCCGCTCGAAGTCGGAAAAACTTTTGAACTTACAATCAGCGACACCGGACTCATTTATCAAATTCCCGTGCGCGTAACCAAACGCGAACAGCAAAAATCAATTTTCGGCAAAGTTTGGTGCTTTCGCGTCGAGCCGGAAATCTTCGGCAAAGATCGTTTGATTGACCAAAAAGGCAGTATGATTATTTGGATTACCGACGACAATCGCCGCCTTCCGATTCGCGCACAAATCAACGCCGAAATCGGCAAAGTCGAAGTCAAACTAAAAACCGCCGAATACAAAAACGCTTCTTAATTTGACTTAAAACTTCCGAATCGCTAAGATTTTCATTCGTTCTTTTTATGCTCCCGTAGCTCAGTTGGATAGAGCAACAGCCTTTAAATGTAGGAGCCTGTATGAGGAATTAGTAACTTATACAGTGGAGAGTGCTATATCGGTGAATATCTAAGGGAAATGAAAATTTCCTATGACAACACCGAGCAAAGTAATATGACGGTGCAGAATATTGATTTAGCCTGGTTAGCCGGAATAATAGATGGCGAGGGGTGTTTTTGTATTTTCACTAACGGTAATCGTAGTGAACGTGCAATAAATCCTTCAATATCGGCAAACCTAACGATTACTAACTCAAATTCCTTACTGTTGAATCGTTGTCGAGAAATACTTGATGCTCTTGAGATTAAGTATATTTATCAAGACCCGAAAAACGGTCATCAACGAGGACGCAGAGTGATGAGAGTTAAAATCCAAAATTATTCATCCTTGCAGCGACTCATCGAATTGATGCTTCCCTACTTTGTCGGTAAAGCGGAACAAGCCAAACTCGTTTTGGAATTTGCGAACCTTGCCGGACAAAGAGGAAAACTTAATTACGATGCACGAACTGAAATGATGAATAAAAATAAATTGCTAAATCAGCACGGTCATCTTATTGCGTAGAGACTACACGCACTCAGACTGAAATGTCTAAGATATAGTCCAGACTTTCAACCTTTTTCTTCGGAAAATTGTGGCTTGGGAAACCAAGTGAGGTAAGCTAAGCTGTGGGTCACACGTTCAAGTCGTGTCGGGGGTATTTCAATTTTGGATTGTGGATTGTGGATTTCGAATTTGAAATCCACATCAGCAAAAAAGTTGATATGATAACGAAAATTTGCACCAGATGTAAAACTGAAAAAGAATCGCATTTATTTTCCGCAAGAAAGTTGTCAAAAGATGGATTTGCTTCTTGGTGTCGTGCTTGTTTTCAGGAAAATTGGCGTGAACGGTATTACAAAAAACACGCGCACTATCGCAATCGTCATAATACAAGCCGAAACAAAATTCGTGAACAAAACGCTCGAAAGGTTTTTGAATATTTATCAAATAATCCTTGTATAACTTGTGGAGAATCAGACCCGATTGTTTTAGAGTTTGACCATCGCGATAAAGATGATAAGATTGGGAATGTTGCGAATTTGGTTCGAGACGCAACATGGACAAAGATTGAGTTAGAAATTCAAAAATGCGATGTCCTTTGTGCAAATTGTCATCGTCGCAAATCTGCTGCACAGTTTAATTATTTGAGACATCTTTTTGTTTATCAATAGTTTATGGCGGCTATAGTTCAGGGGTTAGAACGTCGGTTTGTGGAGCCGAATGTCGAGGGTTCAATTCCCTCTAGCCGCCCCATTTAATTTAGTTCAGTTAAAAACGGTTTCATTTGAAGCCGTTTTTCTTTTTTGCAAATACTTTTTTTGCTCAAAATGCTATTCTCAAAATAGTATTTTATGTTCAAAAACTTCACAAAACCGCGTCGGGTTGTTATTACGGGTTTCGGGTGCGTTACGCCAATCGGCATCGGGCGGGAACGCTTTTGGCAATCTTTGGCGGAAGGCAAAAGCGGCATTTCGCAGATCGAAAGTTTCGATATTTCAAATTCGCAAGTCAAAATTGCGGCGGAAATTAAAGATTTCGATTGGCAAGCCGAACTCAATATAAAAGACCGCAAAAACGTTTCGCGTTGTGTGCCGCTCGCGCTTCGGGCGGCGCGTGAAGCGATTGAAGACGCACAAATTCAAACGGAAAATCTAACTTTATCCGAACGCCAAAATTTTGGTGTCGTTCTCGGCACGGGCGGCGGCGGACTTGCTTTTACTGAAAAACAATACGTTTATTGGCTGACGGGCGAAGCCAACAAAGCCAGCGTTTACACGATTCCTTCTTCGACACACGGCGGATTATCTTCCGAATTATCAATGGTTTTCGGGCTTCACGGACTTTCGCATATCGTTTCGACAGGCTGCACTTCTTCGACAGACGCGATCGGTTACGCGGCGCAGCATATCGCGCTCGGCAAACAGGAAATGATGTTTGCCGGCGGAGTTGATTCGCCGCTCGCGCTCGGTATTTTAGAAGGTTTTAATTTAATGACGGTGCTGACGAAAAATTTCAACGACGCGCCGGAAAAGGCTTCGCGTCCGTTTGATAAAGATCGTTCGGGAATAG
>CALMEH010000030.1 GCA_937863115.1 uncultured Acidobacteriota bacterium | reverse complement strand
AAATTTCCGCACCCGTAACATCTTGGTCGGTAAGTTTTTCGATGCCGAGATTCATCGCCACCAACAAAACGGCAAGCAGAGCGATTTGCCGCCAACCGTTATTGAGTGTTTCGAGAATATTTTTCATAGAAAATATTGTTGGATTTTCTCGATATAAGTCGCCAACGGCGAAAGTATGGCGAGAATCGCAAATAAAAAAAATTATTTCAACATTCGTCGCCAACGGCGACAGACATTATAGCCTAGCGAGAATCGCTAGGAACGATGCCAATCATTTACCGTCGCCAACGTTGACGAACAATAATAGAATCCATTCAAACACAAGGATTGTTGTGATTTTGTTCGTCGCCTTCAGCGACGGATTGTGTTTAATTTGATTCCTATGGTTTCACCATAGGCTATAATATTGGTCGCCTTTGGCGACAAAAATTTATCATAAAATTGCTTCATAAAGTTTGGCGATTTCCAGACCAATCAAGCCGAATGTGTCGTTTGATTGGAAGTTTCTTTTTCTATTATTTTTTGTATTCAACGCGAAATAGCCGAATACGATTCGGTCGGATTTGCGAATAATTGCGACACATTCATTGTTTGCATTTGCAAAACCTAATGCACCGGTTTTGCCTTGTAAGGAAAATTTACTCAAATGAATATATTGAGCAATTCTTGTATGAATACTTGGCATTAACACACATTCTAAAAATATCTTTCTGGTTTCATTCGATAAATAATCCGTCAAAATAAAATGAAATCCTTGATTGAGGTCTTGAACGGTCGTGTAGTTTTCTTTCAATAATTCATCTAATTTTCCGTCAAAAAACTCGAAATATTCCGAACTCAAATAAAAATCCGCACCTGCACTTAAATCAATTCCATCGAACAAATTTTTGACCATTGTATCTAAATTAACTGCAAGTTTTGAATTTGGACAATTCGCTTTGGCAAACAAATCGTTCAATCTTTCAAACCCGACAATTTCCAATAATTCATCGGCACAAAGTCCGTCTGATGTTGCCATTACCATTTTGCACGCATCAAGAAAAGTCAGACGGTCAAGATGTGAAAAGAATTTTAGAATTCCTGCTCCGTGCGTATAACGTCCGCGATGCAAAACCAATTCGTCATCAGCTTTAATCAAACCTTCGTCAATCATTTTGCAGATTTCCGCCACGACAAAGAGTTTATAAACCGAACCCCAATGAAACGGCTCATCGAGTCCGCGAAAATGTTTGGTGTTGGTCTTTAGATCAAAAAGTTCAAATTGATATTTGCTTTCGGGCAAAGTTTCTTTTAGCAAAGATTCGATTTTATCAACGGTTTGTTCGATTAGTTCAATCATTGTAAAAATATTTGTCAGAACAATTGCGAATGGTTTCTTATATTTAATTTAACCTTAAATCATTTGCATAAATGGTTGTTTTCCACGGCTCTGCCGTCTGATGAGCGGCGATGGCTGTGCCTCGCCGACAAGTATTTCACCTAAAACTGAGGCTACGCCTCGAATTGGGAGGCATAGCCTCAAAAATATTTAGAATGATTCGGAAAGTCATAGACTTTCCGCTCATCAGACGGCACAGCCATAAGAAAAAAACATTCTCAAAGATGAGTAGATACACATGTTTATCGCAAATTATTCTGACTTTTCCTTGCCAAAAATTCCACCATTCGTTTTGGAATATCCACGCCGCAAACATCAATTAACGCCGAAAAACCGCTCGGAAAATTGATTTCTAGTAAATAAAAGTTGCCGTTTTCATCTTCAAGAAAATCAACTCCGGCAAATTCGACGTTTGCCAGATGCGTGGCTCGGACGGCGATTTGCTGAACCTGTTCGGGATAGATGCGATTTGTATATTTCGTCTGTGATAAATCAACCGCGTTGCGAAAATCGTTGTCGTGCATCGTAAATGCTGCCGAAGCAATCACTTCATCGCCTAAAACCATCAAACGTCCGCCGCTTTTCGCCTTGATAAATTCACGCAAAATAAATTTATCACCCGTTTTTACCAAATAATCCGCAGTTGAAATTAGATTTTGCCAACTTTCAATTTTAATCGTCCCGATTCCGCGTGTGCTTGCGGTGGCTTTGATGATGATTGGAAAACCGCCGAGATATTCAACGTATTTTTTCAATAACTGACGATCATCAGTTAAATGAAAAATCGTTTTTGGAGCAGGCAAATTAGCTTTTTCGTGAATGACTGAATATTTTGTAGTGTCAAAATTGGCGGAAATCGTCTCAGGATTTTTGATATAAAAAGTCGTAACTTCTTGATTCAACAACAGATTTTCCAACATTTCACTTCCGCGAGCTGAATTGTAAAGCAAATCAGTTCGACCAAGTTTTGGCAAATTTGAGAAATCAGTTTGCAAAGCGTCAATCGCACAAAATTCAATATCCAAATCTTGGCAAGCGTTTCGCAGTTGTTCAAGCCGAAGTTCAATTCCTTCGTAAAATCCTTCGTGGAGTGCGTAAAATTTCATTTTAATTTGTAGATAAAAAGATTCTTTTCCGAAAAATAAGGAAACGCATTTTCAGACGAAGGAATCTTTCCGACCGATTCAAAGCCAATTTTGGCAAATAATTTTATCGAAGGAATTTTATTCGCATTCAGAAAAGCAAAGACGAGATGAAATCCCTGTATTTGTTTGATAGTGTGGGAAAGAAATTCAAATCCCAATCCATTCGCCCGAAATTCTGCATCAAGATAAATGCTGGCTTCGAGTGCGGTGTCTTTCTTCAAGATCGAATCGAAAATCGGCAAATAAGAAAGCCAACCGATAACCTTTCCGTTTTCAGTTTCCTTTGCGACCCAAAAACTAAAATCGTGTTGGCGATTATTGAAAGCCTCCGCCAAATCAGCCAAACATTTTTGGATAATTTGGTCAGCGACATCATAATCAGCACGAATTGATTTCTCAAAGATTTCCAAAATGCGCGGCAAATCATCAGTTTGGGCGAATGTGAATGTGTAGTTTTCGTTCATTAACTTTTTTAAGGTAATGGCAAATTCGGAGATTCCCAACCGTTTGTGCCGCTCAAGTATGCGCTGTTGTAATTGTGAATTGCGTAGCCGCCGAAACTGATGCTTGAAGAAAAAAAGTTTGTAACGATTTGTGTTTCGCTCAAAATCGCGGCGTGTCCTTCTTCGTAGAAAGTTTCTTTATCGAGCAAGTCGGGAAACGGATTGCGCGTTTCGATGCCGATTAAAATCAGTTTCGGTTTGTTCAAACTGCTTGCGTAAGCGATTTCGTCTTTGTCCAGACAAATCATTCCGTCGCCTTGGGCGCAATCGCTCGTTCCGGCAAAATCTCTGTAACCCATCACGACGACATTATCGAGATTCATATCAATTATGTGTTGATGAACCGGCTTGACCGTGCCGCCGATTGGATATGCAATCGGCAAATCCCAGAAAAATCTAATCGCCACGGCGAGTTTGATGTTCGACGGCAAATTTTGACGAACGCATTGATAAAGATTGAGCAAAGCACGAAAATCCGTTTCGCTTTGCGGTTCGTTCGGTTCGACATCGAGAATCACGCCATCGAATCGGTCGGACGGTTTGCGCGAATTATTGTAAGCCGCAACTTCCGCCATTCGTTGAAGCGGAAAAGCCGTCGGACTGCAACCGATTTCAGCCCAATCAGGCGCACCGTAAGCCGCCCAAACTTCTTGCCGACGTTTGCTGTGTGCGCGATTCATAAACTCCGCCATTGTCGAATCTTCATACATTCGCCGTCCGTTTGAATTTAACGTCGGTTGATAAACGCTCAAATAAAGTTTGTCCACACCGCTCGAACGACTTTCGACAATCAAACGATTTCGCGCCGCCGCGTTAGTAATCGGATTCGGATTTTCGCCGCCCGCAAAAACCCACATCGCTTGCGAACGTCCCGAAACCGTGCTTAAATTTGCCGTGTTTTGCGAATAAATCAAGGCGACTGAAACAAATATCAAAACTGTCAAAAGTATCAGATGTGTTTTGGTTTTCTTCACTTTTTTATCTCCGGCGATTTCTCGTAGATGTCCCGACCAAACTTTTCGGCGTGTCCGAAGGTTCGCAACACGCAAGGCAGATTGATTTGTTTTTTATCGCGTAAATCAGCAAATATAATTGTTCTTCTCTGCCCGGTTCTTGAATAAAAATCGCCACTTCGCCTTCGCCTTCGGTTTTTTCGCCCGTGATGACTTGTGCGTCGGGAAAGCGTTTTTTGAATTTATCCATAAAAATCTTTTGGCGTTTCGTATTGACGGCGGCGGTTTCGGTTTTTCCGGACGAAAAGACGACTTTTATTTGAAGATTCGGATTATTGCCGCGTTCCATTTGCAAACCGTCAAGGTGCAAACCGTTTAATTCGCAAGCCGCCGGATTTGCTTTGACGACATTTTGTGGGACGGGCAGACGATATTCGGGGGTTAATTCAGGTTTTGGCGCATCCGCGTCCGGCGGCTTCAGCCAAAATTGCAAAAAAGTGCGTGAACTTTTTTCGCCGATGACGGTTGTTACTCTCGAAGGATCGTATTTTCTCCAACCGATAAAATCTCTGATAATCCGCTCAATACGGGCTTGTTCGGCGGCAGATTTCGGAAAAATAAAAATATAACCTTGATCGGACGGATTGTTCGCAAGTTCGATGAAATAGGCATCCAGCCGCGCTTTTAATTCGCCTTGCACCGAAAAAGCAAATTCGTCTTTAAGCACAGGAACGGGCAAATCTTCAAAAGGTATTATGCAGGATTCTGTAACCGAACCATTCAAATATCCTCCTGCTTGGGCGGTAATCCTGACTTGGACAGTAAGATTTCCTTGCGAATTCGGCGAAGTTTTAACTTGAATCGAGCGTGTTCCTTGACCGGAAATAATCTCGCCATTGGAAACAGACCAATCATATATTGGTCGGCTATTCTCGATAATTTTCTCGTCAGTTTTCGACTTAAGAGTAAAAACAGCCTCATTGCCAGGTTTGATTGGCGATGATGGACATTCGATTTCAAAATCCGGCATCGGATACGAAGTTTTGCTCGGACGCGGCGGTGCATTCGAAACAATTTCGCTTTGAATTTGCCGACTCCCGACAGCAAACAGCGATGGTAAAATCAAAAATGCACCTATCAAAAGCGTTCTTTTTTTCATAAATTCTCCGTTTCTGCAACAATTTTACAGACGTTTAATGTTTAATGCCAAATTATTGGACGAAATCTTATAAATTCCGACAATAAAAAAATCCTTTAATTTTTTGCTAATTTTATTAACCTCTGTATTTTCACCGTTTTGCGAAGGTTGAATTTTTATCTCAATAATCGTCAATTTTGATTTTAATGGCTTTGAAAATAGAAAAAACCTGATTTTTTCCTTACAATAAAACGCTTATGACGATAGACGAACAGATTTCATACTTAAAAAAAGGCGCGGTTGATTTAATCCGCGAAGACGATTTGCGGAAAAAGCTCGAAATGAGCGCGAAGACGGGAAAACCTCTGCGCGTTAAGCTCGGTGCAGACCCGACTGCGCCTGACATTCACATCGGGCATACGGTTGTGATTCGCAAATTAAAAGCGTTTCAAGAACTCGGACACACGGCGATTTTTCTCATCGGTTCATTTACGGGAATGATTGGCGATCCTTCGGGCAAAAATTCGACTCGCCCGCCGCTTTCGCGTGAGGAAATTGATACGAATGCCGAAACTTATAAAACGCAGATTTTTAAACTTCTCGATCCCGAAAAAACCGAAATTCGTTTTAATTCTGAATGGATGGACAAATTTGACGCGGCGGATTTTGTGCGGCTTTGCTCGCGCACAACCGTCAAACAAATTTTGGAACGCGATGATTTTGAAAAACGTCTGCGCGAAGAACGTCCGATTTCTCTCCACGAACTTCTCTATCCGCTCGTGCAAGGTTATGATTCCGTTGCACTTAACGCGGATGTCGAACTCGGCGGAACTGACCAGAAATTTAATCTGATGGTCGGGCGAAATCTGCAACGCGAATACGCGCAAGAACCGCAAGTTATTTTGACAACACCGCTGCTCGAAGGTTCGGACGGCGTAAATAAAATGTCGAAATCGTTAAATAATTACATTGGAATTGATGAAGCACCAAACGAAATGTTCGGCAAAGTGATGTCAATTTCCGACGATTTGATGTGGCGATATTATGAACTTATGACTGATGTTACGCCGACGGAAATCGCAAAAATGAAAACATCAGACGAAAATCCGCGTAATTTGAAAGTAAATTTAGCGAAACATATCATCAAAGATTTTCACTCGGCGGAAGATGCCAAACGCGCCGAAGAAGATTTTATTGCGCGATTCGTGAAAAAAGAAATTCCTGACGAAATCGAAGAAAAATCAATCGTTTCAGGCATATACAATTTGGCTGATTTGATGACGCAAACAAATCTTGCCACATCGAAAAAAGAAGCCAAACGCTTAATCGAACAAGGCGGCGTAAAATTGAACGGCGTAAAAATTTCAAACACGAGCGCGGAAATTGATTTGAAAGACGAAATTTTAATCCAAGTCGGCAAACGAAAGTTTTTGAAGATAAAATCCGAATGAAATGGATTGCAATCACAATCGGCGTTTTGGGGATTGTTCTGACGATTAAGCCTTTTATTAAAAATGCGAATTGGCTTATTCGTCTGGGCGATTTTCCGCGTTTGCAAGTGCTTATTTTGCTTGTATTTGCGCTTTTTTTGTTGGCATTTTCTTTTCCGAATCATAATTATTTCGATTATTTTTTCGGATTATTTTTGATCGTTTGCATTTTTTATCAAGTTCGGGCGATTATGCCGTTCACGATTTTTTATCGAAAAGAAGTGCAATCGGCGCGTGAGCCAGACTTGGACGATACGAATATTGCGCTTCTGATTTTCAATGTTTTGATGGAAAACCGTGAGTTTGAAAGAGTTTTAGAGCTTATTGAAACTTATAAACCCGATGTTGTTTTGCTTGCCGAACCAAATGATTGGTGGGCGGAAAAGCTCGCGCCTTTGAAGAAAGATTATCCGAATTGGGTTTCGTATCCGCTCGAAAATCATTACGGAATGATTCTTTTTTCGCGTTTTCCGTTGCACGACACGGAACTTCAATTTTTAATTCAGGACGATATTCCTTCAATTCATACGCAAATCAAACTGCAATCCGGCGATGACATTGCGCTTCACGGCGTTCATCCGCGTCCGCCTGTGCCGGAAGAACGTGGACGCTCGACCGAGCGCGACGGCGAACTTTTGCTTGTTGGCAAAGCCGTCCGCGAATCGAATTTGCCGTGCATCGTCGCGGGCGATTTGAACGATGCCGCGTGGTCGCAATCAACCAAACTTTTCAAACGCATCAGCGGCTTGCTCGACCCGCGAGTCGGACGCGGTTTTTACAATACTTTTCACGCAAATTACAAGTTTTTCCGTCTGCCGCTCGACCATATTTTTCACTCGCATCATTTTCGTCTGATTCATCTCGAAAGAATCAAAAATTCGTGCGGTTCAGACCATTTTCCCGTATTTGTCCAGTTAAGCTACGAAAAAGATGCGACCCGCGAACAAGCCAAACCGATTGCCGACATCGCCGAAACCGAAGAAGCGCACGAACTTATCGGCGAAGCCTTGAAAGAAAACCGTTTCAGACGAATTTCCTTTCGCCGTCTGCGCGAAAAAATCGCTAAATTGAAAAGCAAAATTTCACGCAAAAAATAGAAATCCTTGCACAAAAAATGATTTGAACATTTTTCTTTTCTCCTCTTAAAATTCTCTAAATTTCCGACAAATTTCAGTTTGCCTGTTTCACCTTAAATTTTCCGTAAAAATTGCCGCGATAAATCTTGTCTTCGACCGAAGTAAAAACGACTACGCGAACCGTTCCTTTGATAAATTTCGCGTCAACCGGTAATATTAACCGTTCCGCTGCACGGATATTTTTCGGTTTCGGAATGTGTATCGCCGCACTCGAACCCCTTTTGCGTTTTGGTAACAAAAAAGCCGAGACCGGTATCTTTTTCGCCGATTTGATAAGAACCTGCGAGATTTCCGTTAAAATTAAACGCTAAAATCGCGTCTTTGCCGTTAGTTTTATTAATTTTGCCTTCTGTCATTGCCGCTCCGAGTTCGGAAAATCGAATTGCCGTAAAACCTTGCTCTTTATCGTAATTAGGAAACCGCATTGCTCTTAAGTGCGTTCATATCAACCCTGTTCGATTCATATTCTTTCTGCGCCGCTTCGAGTTTTGCCTGCACATCCGCCGGAATATTTTTCGGCACATCAACAATTTTCGGAGTTTTCGCGCCCGCATCGAGTTTGGAAATATATTTATTGTTGACAATTCCGATTGCCGGCATATTCAATACAAAGCCGTTTCGTTTTCCGAAAAACAAATAGTCTGAACCAAAACGATTTTCGGCGAATTCGGACGCAACGGCGTTAAATCAACCGAAATCACGGCAGTTTTATCCGAAGTAAGTTTAGTCGGCGCAGTATAAGTTTGCGTCGTTTCGTCAATTCCGACCAGATTTCCACCGCCTTTCACGATTTTCCAATTCGTCGCTTTGTAAATCGAATTTGAGACAGAACGGTTTCGGCATATGGTTTTCCTTGCGAATCTTCGTCATTCGGATCGTTGCGAAGCACGGCGATAATGCTCAATCTCGCACTTTCTTTCGGTTCTAACAAAGTTTTATCGGCTTCTAACTAAACCACTCTGCACTAGAAGTGCAGAGGTTTGAACAAGGACTGAAAGTCCCTTGACAATTTAATCTTCAAGGATAAACAAATCTGTTTCCTTGTTTGACGGATGCCGATGATGCTCCAAGTATTCTTGGACAACTTCTTCCGTAATATTGCCGGTTGACCACGCGCCGTAGCCCGTCGCCCAAAAGTGTCGTCCCCAATATCTTTTGCGAAGATGCGGAAACTCTTGCTGAATCAATCTTGATGAACGTCCTTTGAGCCGTTTCACCAAGTCTGACAGCGCAAGTTTCGGCGCATACTCGATGTGCATATGAACGTGGTCTTTTGAAACCACGCCTTTTAAGATTCGGACATCTTCCGAATCACAAATTTGAACCAGCAAGTCCCGACAGCATAATTTGATGTCGCCTTGCAAAACGTGGTAACGGTATTTCGTTACCCAGACAATATGCGCGGTCAAGCGACTCGTCGTGTGCGAGCCTTTTCGGTTTTCTCTCATCTTTCTCTATGCTTATCATAGAGTTTAGCGGAAATTACTGAAAGTCTTGCACTGAAAGTGCAAGGTTTTGACCTGCGTGTTTAGTAGAATAAAATCTTGGATATAAAAAATTGGCAAAAATTAAACGAACTTTTCGCGGTCGCGCTGGAAATTGCGCCGCTCGAAAATGCCGCCGACAATCCCGATTATTACACGGCTGAATTTTTTTCGTTTTACAGCAAATTTGCCCGCGCCACCGCGCGCACTTAGGCAAAAGAGATTTGGCTGAAAAATACATACAAAAAGCCGAAAGTTTAAATTTCCAAATCGAAAAAACAACCTGCGAAGTGCAGAATCTTTATCCGAGAGATTTCGTCGCGCTCGGCGATGCCTACACGATTTTAGGCACAAAACTCAAAGCAAAAAGCAATTATCAAAAAGCCGTCGAAACGTGGCAAAACCTGCAAACATCCGGCAAACTTTACCCGAATCAACTCAAAAATCTTGCCGAAGCAAGCGAAAAATTGAAACTGTATTGAATCATCAATTCCGAATCGTTTTGCACCTTTGCCAACACGCGAATTTTCGTCTTTGCGGTCATTTGCCTTATTTATACTAATAAGTAAATGGACAGAATTATTTTATGAATACTCTGTCCGTAAAATTAATCTT
>CALMEH010000029.1 GCA_937863115.1 uncultured Acidobacteriota bacterium | reverse complement strand
CCTAAAGCTATTGCCTTGGACAATTCGGGAAATAATTGGAAAGTTACTTATTCTTTGACGGAAAGCGTTCCTAAATCCGATGTTAAAAACATTGTCTTATTGGACGCAACAAACGGTAATACCTTTAAGATTACCAATTTCCAACTTTCTGATGACGGACTGCTTCAGTTGCCCGACGGGTCTTCTGTTTCGACAACCAGCGGTATAACTATTCCATCAATTATGTTGAGCAAAACTACGACTTACTTTCTGGTTGTTACGATTAGAAAAAAACAAGCTGACGGAACTTTTGAAAATGTCCCGATGACGAGTCCGAAAATCATTTTTGTCGCTCCGAACGCTACCAGCACGAAAGTTAAAGTAAAGCAGGAAGAGTCTTCGGATAAAAGAAGTTCGGATGTCTTTATTGCGGGTGAAATGAATGGCTCAAAGGGTAAGAAAACAGCTTTTTCAACCGAAATTAAAATTGCTCCGCGTTTTAGTCAGGGAAGATGGAATCATATTCCTTTTTTCACGTTGAACGCCAGCACCAGCCCCAGTGCCGACCCCGACAATCTGGAGTTCGGCTATGCGGCAACGCGAAGTTTTAATTTTTATAGAGAAGAAAGCACTAAACAAAGGTTTGCGGTGGATAGTCTTTTTCTTTCGGTCGGAGGAAAATTTGAAGCGGTCAGAAACTTTAACAATGTTAATGTGGTTTTTAATCCGCGGTTGGATTTTGTAACCACACCAATTCCGGTAACTAAAACCGCGACTATGGTAATTATTCCTTTTATCGGAACGGAACTTGGAAAAAATCTGAAAAGTCCTTTAGCGGCGGCTGAAGGAGGCAATATTGCGCGGGCTTTGGGCGGTGCGTATCTTCTTTTGAATGTTCCCGTAAATAACTCGGCACTCAACAGTATTGTTTGGGAAACCACCTACACGCGGCGTTTTCTTTTTGCTAATGAACTCGGTTTTACCACTGATAATAACAATCAGCTAGTCTTAACAAAATATGGTAAAAAACCTCGCGATTTTTTCCAGAGCCGTATAGATTTTACGGTTAACCAATTTATCAATCCGTTCATTGCGTATGAATGGGGCGAACTTCCGCCGGCATTTAAGTTAGTTGACCATAAATTCCGCATCGGATTTGTTTATAAATTCAAACTGTCGATAGGTAAATAGTTATTATGGTCGGCGGTTATTAACGGGCATTGTAGCTGTCGGGAAAGGCTTGGGAAATGCCTTATTTAATGGTTTTTGAAGTTTTGGCTAAGGTTGATGGAGTTTCAGCTATGGATGATGGAGCATCTGCCGAAGATGACGAAGCATTCGCTTGAGCTAATGAAGTATCTGCCGAAGATGATGAAGCATTAGCTTAAGCTGACGGAACATTAGCTTGAGGTAATGCTCCATCTTCCGAAGCTAATGCTCCATCTGCCGAAGATGATACTTCATCTGCCGAAGCTGATGCTTCATCTGCTGAAGATGATGGAGCATTAGCTTAAGCTGACGGAACATTAGCTTTGGCTGATGAAAGATTAGCGGTGGTTCTTTGAAAAAATAAATCCGACAAGCTGTATTTAGCCATTGGAGATGGCGGCGGCATAAAGCCCCGTGCGTGAGCGCGGGGTAAAAGGTAAAAGAAACGCGCAAGCCCGTAAAACGGGCGACAGCCGGAAATATAAATTCAATCGGCTGTCGCCCTCTCCGAGAGATTTGAACATTTTCTCACTTCGTCCCTCGCGCTCACGCACGAGGCGGCGAAACGGGATGCTATCGCCCGTTTCACGGGCTAATAATTTGTCGGATTTATTTTTTCAAAAACTGTATGGAAAAGAAAGAAATAATAAATAGATAAGGAGAAAAATTATGGCAAATATATTACCAACCAGAGATAGTGAACGGATAACGTGGTCGTTGAATTTTGAGACGGAGTTTCCGGCTTTGGCGGCGACGCTTGGATTTACGAATATGGAGATGACTGCGCTTTTGCAGGATGCGGCGGCGATGCGGCATGCGATTTTGTATGCCCAGGTCGGGGCGGCTTTCTCGAAGGCTTGCACGGCTTTTAAGAATGGGATGCTCGGCGGTGTCGGTGAAAATCAGCTTACGCCTTCGCAACCTTCTTTTACGCCGCCGCCAAATCCGCCTGCGACGGTTGATGCCGGAATTATCGAGCGTTTGAGCAATGCGATGAATCGCGCCAAATTGAGTGCGGGTTATACCCAAACTATCGGC